>WYBJ01000021.1 GCA_011525945.1 Burkholderiaceae bacterium
CGACCAGCGGCGGGGATACGTGGTGGCGCCTGCTCGATCCGTTCGGGCGCGTTTTCTTCGGCTCGAGCCCGATGGGCAACGACGTCGATGTCACGACACTCCCCTATAGCGGCGAGTACACGCTGCTCGTCGAGGGCCGCTACTACGTTGGCGGTATCGCCGGCTTCAGCTTCAACGTGCAGAAAGTCGTCGATCAAGCGAGCGCGCTCACGCTCGGTGCGACCGTCGAAGCCTCGCTCGCGCATGCCGGCCAGCGCGATTTCTACACCTTCACGCTGGCGCAACGCTCCCCCGTATACTTCGATGCGCAGACCTACAACAGCAATCTCAACTGGACGCTGACCGGTCCGCGCGGCACGGTCGTGAGCGCGCGCCGCTTCGACATCAGCGACAGTTACGAGTTCGGTCCGAACCCCGTGCTCGATCTCGCCGCCGGGGACTACACGCTCACGATCGACGGCGCCGGTGCGACCACCGGTGCATATCGCTTCCGCCTGCTCGATCTCAGCGCCGCAGCATCACTCCCCATCGGCGCCGCGGTGAGCGGCACGCTCGATCCGGGGCAGGAGACCGATGCGTTCGTTTTGGACGCAACCGCCGGCGAGCGCTACCAGTTCTCGGTGCAAAGCCTCGCGCGCGGCGGCCAAGCGTGGCGCCTGGTCGGGCCGGGCGGGGTGATCTTCGGCCCGCGCGACTTCGGCGGCGTGGAATACGCGACTGTCCCAGTCGACGGCCGTTACTACCTGCTGGTGGAAGGGCGCATCCACGACCCGGCTGCGAACGCGTATTCGTTCCGCGTCGACAACGTCATGCTGCCCAACACCGGGGGCTATCAGGGGCAGGACTTCGAGACCGAGGGGCTGCCGTTTTTCCTGCAGAACTGGAGCGGTCCTGCGGCGCAGGTGCTGGAAGAGGGCGGCGATCACTTCCTGCGCCTTGCGTATGCCAGCGCCGGCGGCACGCAGAACACGGCCGCGTTCTCGGTCGCGACCGGCGGGGTGTACGACCGGGTGGAGGCGGCGTTCGATTTCCGCATCGGCGGCGGCTCGCGCGCCGACGGCATGGCATTCACCCTGCTCGATGCGGCCACCTACGGCAACGGCGGCCCGGGCGCGTCGTTCGGCGAGGAGCCGAACGTCTCCGCTTCGTTCGGCCTGGGGTTCGACATCTACAACAATGGCGAGCCGAACAACAACCACCTGTCGGTGCACTTCAACGGCACGTTGCTCGCCAACTTCGCCGATCCCGGCTTCGACTTGGCCGACGGAGTCTTCCACACCGCGCACGTCGTGCTGGAGCGAGTCGAAGGCGGAGCGCTTCTGACCGTGACCTTCGCCCCGGCGGCGGGCGGCGCCGAGGTCACACCGATCGAGGATTTCTTCATCGCCGGCTACGAGCTGAGAGCGAGCCGCATGGCGTTCGGCGCGCGCACGGGGGGCGCGACCGCGAATTTCGATATCGACAAGGTCTCGATCGCCACCGTCGCCGGAACCGTTGCCCCGGGCGACGCTGCCGAGCCGCTCGTGCTCGGTGCGACGTTGAACGGAACGCTCGCGACCGCGCAGGAGCGCGATCGCTACAGCTTCACGCTCGATACACCGGCCCGGCTCGCGTTCGATTCGTTCACCAACGACGGCGGCAAGCTCTGGAGCTTGAGCGGCCCGCTCGGAACCATCGTCTCCGCGCGCCCCTTCACGCAGTCCGACTCGTGGGATGGCTATCCGGTCCTCGCACTCGAAGCGGGCGAGTACGTACTCACGGTGCACGGCTCGGCCGGCGCTTACAGCATGCGGCTAGTCGATCTCGCGCAAGCGGACGAGCTGCCGCTCGCGACTGCGGTCAGCGGTACGCTCAATCCCGCCACCGCAACGCACGCGTATCGGTTCACGGCTGCCGCGGGCGAGCGCTACTTCTTCGATCGGCTAAGCAATAGCGGCGGCGATACCTACTGGCGCCTCATCGATCCGTTCGGCGGCCAGGTGTGGGGCCAAGTATCGTTCGGCAACGACATCGGTACGACCACACTCGCGTTTTCCGGCGAATACACGCTGCTGATCGAGGGCCGCTACTACGTCGGCGGAACCGCGAGCTACTCGTTCAAGGTGCAGCCGGTCAGCGACGACACGGCTGCCATGAGCCTCGATGCGGTCGCAAGCGGCAGCATCGCGCATCCCGGCCAGCGCGACTTTTTCACCTTCACGCTCGATCAAGACAAGCGCGTTCTGATCGACAGCCTGACCAACGACTATTACCTGCGCTGGCGTCTGGATGGTCCGCGCGGCCTGGTCGCCGACCGCTCGTTTCAGCAGTCCGACTCGTACGAGGGTTATCCGGTCTACGACCTGGTTGCCGGCGACTACACGCTGACAGCTTACGGCAGCGGCGACCGGGTGGGCGACTATCGCATCCGTGTGAGCGATCTCGCGAGCTCGGTCGCGATCACGCTCGGCCAAGAGGTCTCCGGCACGCTCACGCCCGGCAACGAGAGCGATCTCTACCACCTCGACGCGCAAGCGGGCGATCGGGTCTACTTCAATCGCGGCGCCTTCAACGGCGAGCCGCATTGGCTGCTGATCGATCCCTTCGGCGCCAAGCTGTGGGGACCCACCTACCTTGGCAACGACGACGTCGGTGTCGTCACGCTGCCGTTCGACGGCCGCTACACGCTCGTCATCGAAGGGCGCTATCACGTCGGCGGCAATTCGAGCTACGCCTTCACGGTCAACGCGGTCGTCGATGAAACGCAGGCATTGACACTGAACACATCCGTGCAGGGCGCGATCGACCACCCCGGCCAGCGCGACTTCCATACCTTCAGCCTCACCGAAACGAAGCGCGTCTACTTCGACAACGCAACCAACAACGGCAACCTGCACTGGTATCTCGACGGCCCGCGCGGCGCGATCGTCTCGGATCGCCCGCTGCCGAGCTCGGATTCGTGGGACGGTACCTCGATCTTCGAGCTGGCGCCGGGCGACTACACCTTGAGCGTGCGCGGTGTGCGCGCGACCACCGGCGGCTATGGCTTCCGCCTGCTCGATCTCGCACAAGGCAGTGAGATCGAAACGGGCACGCAGGTGAGCGGCGTCTTGAGCCCGGCGACCGAGACCGACGTGTACCGCTTCAGCGTGCAGTCAGGGGAGCGATTCTTCTTCGATCGCACCGCTCTGAGCGGCGGCGATACCTACTGGCGGCTGCTCGACCCGTTTGGGCGCACCTTCTGGGGCCCCACGCACATGAGCAACGACGTCGACGTGACCGAGCTGCCGTATGCGGGCGAATACACCTTGCTGATCGAAGGGCGCTACTACGTCGGCGGCAATTCGAACTACGCGTTCAACGTGCAGCAGGTGCCGGAGTCGGAGCGGGTGTCGATCGCGGGCTTCGACGCCGAGCCCGGCCCCGATCTCGTGGTTGAGAATCTGGTGGTGACGCCCGCGGGCGCGGGACTCACCTCGGGCGGCGAGGTCACGCTGAGCTGGGAGGTCGTGAACGCCGGCGATCGCGATGCACAGGCGCCGTGGACCGATCGGCTGCTGGTGCGCAACGTTGATCGCAACGAGCTCTTGCGCAACGTGCTCGTCACCTACGACGACCTGAATGATGCCGCCGACGATCCGCTGGCGCCGGGCGAGCGGCGCGCCCGCAGCGCCACCATCACGCTGCCGGAAGGCAACCGCGGCGCCGGCAACCTGCGCTTCGAAGTGAGCGCCGATGTCGCCAACACGGTGGTCGAGGAAGGCGCGGGGGGCGCGGCGGAATCGAACAATACCGCCAGCGTATCGGCCGCCTCGCAGCTCGCGGCCTATGCCGATCTGCAGGTGTCGAACCTCACCACCACGCCCGCCACCGGCTACACGACCGGCGCCACCGTGACCCTGAGCTGGATCGTCACCAACACGGGCGATGCGCCGGTGACCCAGGCCTGGACGGATTCGATCCGGGTGCGCAACGTGACGCGCGGCGAAACGGTGTTGATCACGACGCTGGCCTACGATCCCGCCGTCGCGGGTGCGCTTGCGGCCGGGGGCCAGGTCGTGCGCAGCCGCAGTTTTTCCTGGCCCGCGGGCGACATCGCGAGCGGGAAGTTCGAGTTCGTGATCGAAACCGATGTGGCCGGGACGGTGTTCGAGAACAACGCCGCGGACAACGCCGAGACCAACAATGCCGCAACCCTCGCGGTGACTTCGGCGCCCGATCTGCGCGTGCAGAACTTGCGCGTAGACCCCGCGACCGCGCAGGCGGGCGGCAACGTTAGCGTGCTGTGGGACGACGTCAACGACGGTGTGGCGAGCATCGCGCGCGCCTGGCACGACCGGCTTACGGTGCGCAATGCCAGCACCGGCGAGCAGTTGCTGAACACGCAAGTCCTCTACGACCCAGCCCTGGCCGGCAACGGCGCGCTCGATCCCGGTGAGACGCGCGCGCGCTCGTTCTCGTTCCAGCTTCCCGAGGGCGCGCGCGGCACCGGCCAGATCGAGATCACGATAACGGCCGATCAGACCGCCGGCGGCGCCCAGGTGATTGCCGAGTTCGCTGCCGACGGATCGAGCGCCGAGGGCAACAACAGCGCCCAGGTGACATTCACCGCGACCGAGAAGCTCTATCCCGACCTTGCGATCAGCGCCTTCACCGTACCGGCGACCGGACGCGGGGGTGAGCTGCTGAGCGTTTCCTGGAGTGTCGTCAATGAGGGTGCCGCCGGCACCGGCGCGCGCTGGAGCGACCGCGTCGTGTTGAGCGTCGACGAGACGCTGGGCAATGCCGATGACATGACGCTCGCCACCTTTGTGCACGAAGGTGCGCTCGCGACCGGCGCGTCGTATACCGAAACGCGCGATGTGACCCTGCCGCTGCAGCTCGACGGCACCTTCCGGCTGGCGGTCGTTGCCGACTACCTGAACGAAGTACTCGAGCCCGACACGCGCGCCGATAACGTCTCGACCCTCATGCCGGTTGCGATCGCGGCACCGCATGCCGACCTGCGGGTCGAGATCGTCGATGCGCCCGGCGAGGCGCGCGGCGGCGAGCAGGTGAGCGTGTCGTGGCGTGTGCGCAACCTCGGCGATGCGGCCACCGGCGCCGTATCCTGGCGCGACGCGCTCTACCTGTCGTCGGATGCGACGCTCGACGCGGGCGACCTCTTGCTCACCCACGCCACCCGCAGCGCATCGGTCGGGGTCAACGGCACGTATTCGCTGCAAGCCAGCGTGTTCATGCCCAACGGCCTGGATGCGAGCTATTTCTTCCTGGTCGCCGCCGATAGCGACAACGCGGTGTACGAGGCGGCATTCGACGGCAACAACTTAGGCGCGAGCAGCGTGGTGCAAGTGCAGCCGGCGCCGATCGCGGATCTACAGGTAACCGCGGTAACGCCGGCGCTCGCCGCCGCAGTACCGGGCGAGAAGCGGAGCCTTAGCTATACCGTGTCGAACAGCGGCGACGGTGCTGCACGCGGCAGCTGGACCGATCGGATTTACCTGAGTGCGAGCGGCACGCTCGCCGGCGCGGTCCAGGTCGGCACCGTCACCAAGGCGCGCGATCTCGCCGCCGGCGGCGCCTACACCGAAACGCTGGAAGTCACGATCCCGAATCTCGCCGACGGCGACTATCGCTTCGTGGTCGTCACCGACACCGGCAACGAAGTCTACGAAGTGCCGAACGAAGGCAACAACCTGAGCG
>WYBJ01000204.1 GCA_011525945.1 Burkholderiaceae bacterium
CGAAATCGACGCCAGACGCGAAGCGAACCGCAGCCAGGTTGGACACCTGGCGAGGATTCGCGACAAAGTATGGCGTCGATTTCGGCATCTTTTGTGCGGCGAACTTCTGACTCGGGACACTAGCGTTCTTCGGCTGCCACCGCCCGATGAACGACGGCTCCCGAGCCACTGGCCCCTCGTTCAATCTTGTGGCAAGCCGTCGCTTTGGCGACCTGCTTCGCGTTACGGCGGTCGTGCTCAACGCGTAGCATTCCCTCGCTCGCACAGGGTACGGAGCCCGGCGTTGTGCGAGCAATCGTGCGTGGCCGGCCGCTTCATTTCGTCCATGACGAGTGCGTACGCGGTGTTGCGCGGGCGCCATAGGGGCCCCCGTCGAGACGATTACTACCTAAAAAATCATATGCTTTTCCGGTCAATATCGTAGAATAGGTAATCCATCGGCGTTAACCACCAGAAAAAAAAGGCAAAACGCGGGGAAGGGATGAACAGGCTCAATTTTTGGCGGTCGGACTGGTTTATCGGCGTGGTGGCCACGCTGGTCATCCTCATTCTGTCTCCCCAAGACCTGCTGCAGAGCCTGGAGCGCAAGGCCTACGACCTCGGCGTGCGCGCCACGTCGCAAACCCCGAGCGATCGCATCGCCGTCATCGCCATCGACGATCAGAGCATCGCCAACATCGGCCGTTGGCCCTGGTCGCGCGACGTACACGCGCGCATGACCGAGTTGTTGATCGGCGCCAAGGCGAAGGTGATCGGTTACAACGTATTCTTCTTCGAGCCGCAGATCGATCCGGGCCTGGAATACATCAACAAGCTGACCGACGTTTTCGCCGCATCGTCTTTTCGCAATTCCGCCGATCCGGCTGCGGGTCAGTTCAACCGTCTCCTCGCCGAGGCGGCCGAAGCGCTGAACGCCGATGCCAAGCTGCAAGGCAGCTTCAAGCGTGCCAACAACGTCGTCCTGCCGTTCGTATTCCAGGCGCTGGTGGAGCCGCAGGGCAATCCCGACAAGCCGCTCCCCGACTATATGCTGAGGAGCAGCATCTCGGCGTCCGATCGGGGCGTGGATGTCGAGCAACTGCCGATTCCGGGCATCAACCCGCTCTTTCCCTTGGAAGGTTTTGCGACTGCCGCGGTTGCGCTCGGTCACCTCAATGCCGATCGCGACATCGACGGTGCGGTTCGCACCGAGCCGCTGGTGGTGCGCTACTACGACAAGTATTTTCCGGCGATGTCGGTGATGCTGGCAGCGCAAAGCCTGAATCTGGCGCCCGCCGACATCCGTCTCAATTTCGGCGAGGGACTGGTCCTGGGCAAGCTCAGGATTCGTACCGACTCGAATCTGCGCATGTACACGTACTTCTATTCCGGCCAGGAAGGTGGGAGGCCGCCTTTCCCGATCGATTCGTTCTTCGACGTCTATAGCGGCAAGATCCCGCCGGAGAAGTACCGTGACAAGATCGTGCTCATCGGACCCACCGCCACCGGACTCGGCCAGGCCCAGGTGACGCCCGTGTCGGCGGCGACTTCGCCGGTCGAAACCATGGCGCACACGGTGTCGAGCATTTTGCGCGAGCACTACTTCGTCGCGCCGAGCTGGGGCATCTGGGTGCAGTTGCTGCTCATCGTCCTGGTCGCCGCCTACCTGATCGGCGTCCTGCCTCGGCTGAAGGCGGGCACCGGCGCGATCGTTTCGCTCGCGCTTCTGACCGCGCTGATCGTTGGGCACTTCGCCTTGATGGTCGGCAAGCAGATGTGGATCCAGTTCATGACGGCTGCGGTGCTGCTGGTCGTGGGTCACGCCCTGCTCACCACCAAGCGCTTCCTGCTGACGGAAAAGGGCAAAGAGAAATCCGAGGCCGAGTCGGCCCATTCCAATCGCATGCTGGGGCTTGCGTTGCAGGGCCAGGGGCAGCTCGACATGGCGTTCGACATGTTCCGCAAGCTCCCGCTCGACGATTCGGTCATGGATCTGCTCTACAACCTTGCGCTCGATTTCGAGCGCAAGCGCCAGTTCAACAAGACCGAGTCGGTATTCCGCTACATGGCGGACTACAACCCGAAGTTCCGCGATCTGGAGCAGCGCCTCGGGCGGGCCAAGGCGATGAGCGAGACGGTCATGCTGGGCGGTACGGGGTCGCACCCCGGCGGCACCATGCTGCTCGGCGCCGGCACCGAGAAGCCGATGCTGGGCCGATACCAGGTGGAGCGCGAGCTCGGTAAGGGCGCCATGGGCATCGTCTATGGCGGGCGCGACCCCAAGATCAATCGGGTGGTCGCGATCAAGACGATGGCGTTGGCTCAGGAGTTCGACGCCGACGAGCTCGAGGACGTGAAAGCGCGCTTCTTCCGCGAGGCCGAAACCGCCGGTCGGCTCAATCATCCAAACATCGTCACCATCTTCGATGCCGGCGAGGAGCACGATCTGGCTTACATCGCGATGGAATTCCTCAAGGGCAGGGATCTGGTGCCGTACACCAAGCCGGACAACCTGCTCCCGATCGCCAGGACCATGAGTATCATGGCGCGGGTGGCCGAGGCGCTGAGTTACGCGCACTCGCAGAACGTGGTTCACCGTGACATCAAGCCGGCCAATATCATGTACGAGCCGGAAAGCGATTCGGTCAAGGTCACAGACTTCGGTATTGCGCGTATCACCGACTCGTCGCGCACCAAGACCGGCATGGTGCTCGGTACGCCCTCTTACATGTCGCCCGAGCAACTCGCGGGCAAGAAGATCGGCGGGCAGTCGGATCTGTTCTCGCTCGGCGCAACGATGTTCCAGATGGTCTGCGGCCAGCTTCCGTTTCAGGGCGATTCCATGGCACAGCTGATGTTCAAGATTGCCAACGAGCCGCATCCCGACATCGTCGCGATTCGCCCGGACGTGCCCGATTGCCTGGCCGCGATCATCAATCGGGCGCTTGCCAAGAATCCGGAAGAGCGCTTCCAGACGGGCGAGGAGATGGCACGGGCCATCCGCACCTGCGTCGCGAGCCTGACCTCGGACACGATCGACATCGGGTTGTAGCCCAGGCATGGCCATATTGTCCGCGGCTCTGGAGTTCGCCTCGGCCACCGACCCGGGGCGGGTTCGCTCGCACAACGAGGATTCGATCGGCACGGAACCGGAGGTCGGCCTGGCGGTGCTGGCCGACGGGATGGGTGGTTATAACGCGGGTGAGGTTGCCAGCGGGATCGCCGTGGCGGTGGTATCGGCCGAGATAAAGCGCGCCCTGTCCGGCCGGACCCTGCACTCGATCGATCCGGCCACGGGCCGAACGGAAGCGGAATGTATCGCGCTCAAGCACAGCGCGAAGGCAAACACCTCGATTTTCGAGGCTGCACGCAGTCAGCCGCAGTACTCCGGTATGGGGACGACGCTGGTGGTGGCGCTGTTCTTCGACAATCGTGTCTGCGTCGCTCACGTCGGCGACTCGCGTTTGTATCGGCTGCGAGCAGACGCGTTCGAGCAGATCACGCGCGATCATTCGTTGTTGCAGGAACAGATCGACAGCGGCATGATTACTCGCGAGGCGGCCAAGCTGTCGCAGAACAAGAACCTGGTGACGCGCGCGTTGGGCATCGATGCCGAGGTCGAAACCGAGGTTCATGTTTACGAGACCAAGCCGGGCGATACGTATCTACTGTGCTCTGATGGCCTCAGCGATATGGTCGGTGATGATGACATGAAGATCACGCTGGCCAGCCTGCAGGCGAACCTGCAACTGGCGGCGGAACAGTTGGTCCAGCAAGCGAACGACAATGGCGGTCGAGACAACATTTCGGTGATACTCGTCAGGGTCAAGGACGACTATGCCGCGCCCAAGGGCTGGATTGCGCGGCTCATATCGTGGTTTAAATAAGCACGGGGTACTGCCATGGCGAAGCTGATTCTCAGTCTGGATGGGACAGTCATGAAGGAAGTCCCCCTCGATAGGGAGCGCCTGACCGTCGGACGCCGTTCGAGCAACGACCTGCAGATCGACAATCTGGCCGTAAGCGGCGAGCACGCCCTGATCGTTACGATCCTCAACGATTCCTTTCTCGAGGATCTCGGCAGCACCAACGGCACGCTCGTCAACGGCGTGCCGATAAAAAAGCACATTCTGCAGCACAACGACGTGATCGAGATCGGCAAGTACAAACTGAAATACATCGCCGAGCACATCGCCACCGGCATGCAGCCCGCCGTTGCTGCCGAGTTCGAAAAGACCATGGTCATACGCCCCGGGATGGCGGCAAGGGCCGCGCAGACCGGCGCCAGCCCGGCCTTCGGTGCAGGCCCCGCAGCGACCGCGACGACCACCCAGCCGGGGTCGGCCGGTCAGGCCGCGAGCCCGATCACCGGCCAGCAGTCGCGACCGGCTAGCGCGCCGCCGGCGGCGCCACCACCCCCAGCGGCCAGGCCTACGACGCAGCCATTGGCGAGCGCGACGCAGTCGTACGCGGGACCAGCGCCTACCCAGACCAATTTGCAGCCGCAAGCGCCGGCCGCCGGCCAGTTGCTCGGTGCGATCCAGATTCTTACCGGCCCGAGCGCCGGTAAGGAGCTGGAACTCGTGAAGAACCTTACCACCCTCGGCAAGCCCGGGGTGCAGGTGGCCGTCATCACACGGCGCCCGCAGGGCTACTTCATCACGCATGTCGAGGGCGCCAACTTTCCGATCGTGAACGGCAAGACGCTCGACGCGCAGGCGCATCCGCTGCGCGACCACGACATCGTCGAATTGGCCGGGGTCAAGATGGAGTTCTTTCACAAGGGCGCTTGAGCGCTGCCCTGCGTTCGCCTGATCTCGCGCTCTGTCGAGGCGGATCGACTCGTGCCGTCAGGGAGGCGGCCGTGCTTGTCCAGAGTCCTGGAAATCAAAGCGGCGTCGCCTGCGCCGATGGGCAAGTTGCGAACAGGTGTCGCACCACCCGATCGACGCCGCCGCAACCGGACTATCTGTTTCCTGCCCCTAATTTCAGGTTTGCGTGCATCGGGACTTCGCTATGCTCGCATGCGCGCATGATCGTGTGCGAGCGTCCATGAATCGTATCGTCCCCATCCGGCAAGCGCCCGAGCGCACGGAGGCCGTGTGAAGAAGCACGCCGTGCGCATCGGCTTCGGCATCCTGGTCGTGCTGGTTTTTGTTGCCAATGCCGCCGGTTGGGTCCGGCTGCCCCTGATGGAGCATCTGGAAGCGCTTACTTACGACGCTCGGCTCAAATCCACGATGCCGAATACCGTGGATCCACGCATCGTCATTGTCGACATCGACGAGGCGAGTCTGCGCCCGCGGGAGTTGGGCGGCGAAGGGCGCTGGCCGTGGCCGCGCAATCGGCTCGCGCTCATGCTCGACAACCTGTTCGACAGGTATGGAGCGGCGATCGTCGGATTCGACGTGGTGTTCGCCGAGCGCGACGAGAGCTCCGGGCTCCAGGTTCTGCGCAACCTGGCGAACTCGCAGCTCAAAGATGACGCCTCGTTCCGGTCCGCGCTCGCGCGGATCGAGCCGCAGCTTGATTTCGACGGTGCGTTCGCCGATCGCATGCGCAACCGCCCGGTGGTGCTGGGCTATTATTTCTCCCCTGAGCGCCGGGCGGCGGTAAGCGGCATGTTGCCCGCCCCGGTCCTTCCACCCGGCACGTTCGCCGGCAAGAACATCCCCTTCTATACCGCCTACGGGTTTGGCGGAAATTTGCCGGACCTGATCCGGGCGGCTGCCAGCGCCGGCCACTTCAATCCGTATACCGACCCGGATGGCGTGTCGCGTCGCGTGCCCATGCTGGTGGAGTTCAAGGGCGCCTACTACGAGCCACTGTCGCTCGCGATGGTGCGCGTACTGCTCGGGATGACCGCGGCGGCCAAGACCGGAGCGGCGACGATCGCCTTACCTAAGGTCGTGCCGGGATATCCCACCGAGGGCATCTGGTCGCGCGGCTATCAGGGACTCGAATGGCTGCAGGTCGGACCCCTGCGCATTCCGGTCGACGATCGCGTCACCGCGTTGGTGCCGTATCGGGGTAAACAAGGCAGCTTCAAGTACTTAGCGGCAGCAGACGTAATCCAGGGGAAGGCGGATCCAGCCGACCTCAAGGGGAAGATCGTGCTCGTCGGGACCACGGCGCCAGGGCTGTTCGATCTGCGATCGACACCGGTCGCCTCGGTCTATCCCGGCGTGGAGATCCACGCCAACCTGATCGCCGGCATGCTCGATCAGAATATCAAGCAAAAGCCCCCTTACGTGCTGGGGGCGGAAATCGTGTTGCTGCTGCTCACCGGGCTGGCCATGACGCTCGCCTTGCCCCTGCTCGCACCGGACCGCCAGGCGCTCGCCACGGTGGGTGCGCTGGTGTCGGTGGTGGCGGCCAATATCGCCATTTTCCATTACGAGAACCTGGTGCTGCCGCTCGCGTCAGGATTGGCGATGATCGCGGTGCTGTTCATCTTCAGCATGGCGTACGGCTTTTTCGTCGAGGCCCGGGGCAAGCGTCAGATTACGAGCCTGTTCGGACAATACGTTCCGCCGGAACTGGTGGACGAGATGGCGAAGGACCCGACGAGCTTCTCGATGGAGCCAGAAAGCCGCGAGATGACGGTGCTGTTCTCCGACGTTCGCGGCTTTACCACGATATCCGAGGGCTTGGAGCCGAAAGATCTGTCCAGCCTGATGAACGAATTCCTCACGCCCCTGACCGAAGTCATCTACAGTCATCGCGGCACCATCGACAAGTACATGGGAGACGCCATCATGGCGTTCTGGGGAGCGCCCCTGCCGGCTCACGATCACGCCCGGCAGGGCATCAGGGCGGCGCTTCAGATGCACCGCAAGCTCGCCGCGCTGCAACCGCAGTTCAAGAGCCGTAATTGGCCCGAGATCCGCATCGGTGTGGGCCTGAACACGGGACGCATGAGCGTGGGCAACATGGGTTCGAGCGTCCGGCTTGCCTACACGGTGATGGGCGACGCGGTCAATCTGGCCTCTCGACTCGAGGGGCTCACCAAGGAGTATGGCGCCGCCATCATCGTCGGCGAATCGACCCGAGCCCTTACTGCTCAGGATTTCGTCTATCGCGAGCTCGACCGCGTGCGCGTCAAGGGCAAGCTCGAGCCCGTGGCGATCTACGAGCCGCTCGGGGCTACTGGTGAGGTCGACAAGCGCACCCTGGACGAGCTGAGGATATTCTCGCAGGCGCTTAAGCTCTATCGTGCGCAGGACTGGGACATGGCGGAGCTGCAGCTCATCAACTTGCTCAAGGCGACGCCTCAGTTCCGGCTCTACCAGCTTTATCTGGACCGCATCGGCGTCTACCGCAGCAGCCCGCCCGGCAGGGGCTGGGATGGCGCCTTCACGTTCGAGCACAAGTAGCGATGAAGCTGAGGGTCCTCGGCTGCAGCGGCGGCATCGGCGGTTGCCTGCGGACGACCTCGATGTTGCTCGACGACGATATCCTGATCGATGCCGGAACCGGGGTGGGGGAGCTCACGATCGCGCAGCTCTGCAAGATCGATCACGTGTTCGTGACACACTCGCACATGGATCACGTCACCTCGATCCCGTTCATTGTCGACACCGTCGGTGGCATGCGCTCCGGACCCCTTACGGTGCATGCCACCGAGGCCACGCTCGACATCATTCACAGGCACATCTTCAACTGGAAGATCTGGCCTGATTTCACTCAGATCCCGAGCCGTGAGAACCCCTATTTGCGCCTGCAGCCGGTGCACGTGGGCGCCGAGGTCAGCCTCGGCGGGAGGTCGATCACTCCGGTGCCGGCGAACCACGTCGTGCCCGCGGTGGGCTATCATGTGGACAGCGGGCGCGCAAGTCTCGTCTTCACCGGCGATACCACCAGCAACGACGAGCTCTGGCGGGTGGTCAACCGGATCGAGAACCTGCGTTACATCATCATAGAAACCGCGTTCTGCAACAAGGAGCGAGATTTGGCGGTGGCGTCCAAGCATTTGTGCCCGGACATGCTTGCCGAGGAGCTGGCGAAGCTAAGCCGCAAGGCCGCGATCTATATCACGCACCTCAAACCCGGCGAGCCCGAGATCATCATGCGAGAGATCGAGGCGAGTGCTGCAAAGTATGCTCCGAGCATGCTGCGCAACGATCAGGTATTCGAGCTATGACCGACGGTAAGTCGCAGCCCTTCCAGCAGAGGGTGAACCCATGAGCAGCGTACTCGAAAGCAAGCCTGCCGCGCAGGACAACGTGCTCGCCGAGAAGCTGACGTTCTCGCGCAATCTGCAGGCGGTGACGAACAAGATCCATGCGACCAGCAACATCGACGAAATCATGTTGGAGCTCTCGCAGGACATCTGCGCGCTGCTCAACGCCGATCGCCTGACGCTTTACTCGGTATCCGAGGACAAGCAGTCCATCATCTCCAAGGTGAAGATGGGGCTGAATCAGTTCAAGGATCTGAAGCTGCCGATTAGCGAGCAGAGCATCGCCGGCTACTGCGCCACCCACAAGCGAGTGATCAACATCCGCGACGTGTACGACGACACCGAACTCAAGTCGTACAGCCCGCAGCTCAACTTCCTGAAGGAAGTCGACAAGCGCACCGGCTACCGCACCAAGCAGATGCTGGTCGCGCCCGTGATCGATGGCCCCGGCAAGGATCTGATGGGTGTCATCCAGATCATCAACAGCAAAGCCGGGCAGCCGTTCTCGACCATGGTCGAGGAGGGTGTGACGCATCTAGCCGAAACGCTTGCGATCGCCTTCCGCCAGCGCAGCCGGGTGCAACCGGCGCTGGTGCGCGGCAAGTACGACGCGCTGGTGACCAACGCTGTGATCTCGGCCGAAGAGATGGAGCTCGCGACACGTTCCGCGCGCCGCAAGAATCTGGAAGTCGAGACAGTCCTGCTGGACGAGTTCCAGGTCAAGCCCAACGCCCTGGGCGAGGCTCTCGCGGCTTTCTTCGGCGTGCCCTATGAACCCTACCGTGCCGACCGCATCAAGCCGCTCGACTTGCTGCGTAATCTCAAGCGCGATTTCTGCGTCTCCAGCGGCTGGGTGCCGATCGATGATAGCAAGGAAGGCCTCTTGGTGCTCACCACCGATCCCGAGAAGATCAAGAGCTCGAGGGTGGTGAACAACGTATTTCCGAAGGCCAAGCTCGTCTACAAGGTCTGCTCGCAGCGTGAGTTCGGCATGGCGCTGGACCAGATGTTCGGTGCGGAAGCCGATCTCGGTGGGTCGATCGACGACATGCTCGGCGGCCTGGACGAGGTGGAGCTCGAGGATGCGGTCGGCGGCGGCGACGATGCGGTGAGCGCGGCCAATGACAACGAGCTGGTGAAGCTGGTCAACAAGGTTATCGTCGACGCCTACAGCCAAGGCGCCTCGGACATTCACGTTGAGCCGTATCCCGGAAAGCAGAAGACCGAAATCCGCTTCCGCAAGGATGGCTCGCTGCAGCCCTACATCTCGGTTCCGGCCAGCTATCGAAACGCGATCGCGGCGCGGCTGAAGATCATGTGCGATCTGGACATCGCGGAGAAGCGCAAGCCCCAGGACGGCAAGATCAAGTTCAAGAAGTTCGGCCCGCTCGACATCGAGCTACGCGTGGCGACCATTCCTACGCAGGGCGGGGTCGAAGACATCGTCATGCGTATCCTGGCCGCGGGCGAGCCGATCCCGCTCGACAAGCTGGGGCTGTCGGCGCGCAATCTCGAGCGCATGAAATCGGCGATCGAGAAACCGTATGGGCTTTTCTTCGTCTGTGGGCCGACGGGCTCAGGCAAGACTACCTCGCTTCATTCGGTGCTGGGTTATCTCAACACCCCCGACACCAAGATCTGGACCGCCGAGGATCCGGTAGAAATCACCCAGCGGGGCTTGCGTCAGGTGCAGATGAATCCGAAGGCGGGGCTTTCGTTCGCGGTTGCGATGAAGGCGTTCCTGCGCGCCGACCCCGACATCATCATGGTGGGTGAGATGCGCGACAAAGAGACCACGTCGACCGGCATCGAGGCCTCGCTTACCGGCCACCTAGTGTTCGCGACGCTGCACACCAATAGCGCGCCCGAGTCGATCATCCGCCTGCTCGACATGGGCATGGATCCGTTCAACTTCGCCGACGCGCTGCTGGGCGTGCTCGCCCAGCGCTTGGCCAAGCGCCTTTGCGCCAAGTGCAAGCGCGCGCATCCGGCGTCACAGTCCGAGATCGACGCGTTGCTCGACGAGTATGCGCAGGAGCTCACCCATACGGCGGCGTGGAAACAGGACGCCAAGGCGAGCCGCGCGGCGCTCGCCAAGGAGTGGATGGAGGGTTTCAGTAACGACAAGGGCGAGCTCGTTCTGTACGAGGCGGTCGGCTGCGAAGTGTGCGGCGGCACGGGTTACAAGGGGCGGGTCGGATTGCACGAGCTGCTGCTCGGTTCGGACGCGATCAAGAAGCATATTCAGGAGCACGCGCGCGTGGCCGAAATGATCGCGACGGCTCTGGAGGACGGCATGCGCACGTTGAAGCAGGACGGCATCGAGAAGGTCCTGCAGGGCGTAACCGACATCAAGCAAGTTCGCGCGGTGTGCATCAAGTAGCGGTCGCGGCCGCCATGGATCCCTCCGCCGCGCACAGTCTGTTCAAGCGTCTTGAGGAACTGAACAGCATCGGCGTGTCCCTCTCCAAGGAGAAGGACATCACCCGGCTGCTGGAGAAGATCCTGATCGCGGCCAAGACGATCACGAATGCCGATGGCGGCACGCTCTATCGCATCAACGAGGAGGGCAACTGCCAGTTCGAGATCATGCGCACGGATTCGCTCAATATCGCCATGGGCGGGACGACCGGCGTGCCGATCCCGTTCTATCCGATCCATCTGATCGGGCGTGAGGGGCTTCCGAACAACTCGATGGTAGTGGCGTACTCCGTGCTGCACGACAGCACGGTCAATATACCAGATGCATACGCTGCGGAAGGGTTCGACTTCTCCGGCACGAAGAACTTCGACAAGAAGACCGGCTACCGATCGAAGTCGTTTCTGACGGTGCCGATGAAGAATCACGAGAACGAGATCATCGGCGTACTGCAACTCATCAATGCGCAGGATCGCGCGAACGGGGAGATCATCGCCTTCTCGGCCGCCGATCAGTCGCTGGCCGAATCGCTCGCCTCGCAGGCGGCGATCGCACTCACCAACCGGCTGCTGATCAATCAGTTGGAGGATCTGTTCGAGGCATTCATCAACCTCATCAACACCGCCATCGACGACAAGTCGCCGTACACGGGTGGACATTGCCAGCGCGTTCCGGTCCTTACCATGATGCTGGCGGAGGCGGCCATCCGCACACGCACGGGGCCGCTGCGCGATTTTGCGCTCGACGAGCACGCGCTGTACGAGTTGAAGCTCGCGGGGCTCCTGCACGATTGCGGCAAGGTAACCACACCCGTACACATCGTCGACAAGGCGACCAAGTTGCAGACGATATTCGATCGGATCGATCTGATCGACACGCGCTTCGAGGTGGTAAAACGCGAGGCCGAGATCGAGTTCCTCAGGACGAAGCTCGAGCTGCTGAGCGGGAACCCAAGTGCGAGCATTAGCGCGCTGGAGGTGCAGTTGCGCCAGCGCTTGAGCGCGCTTGACGACGATCGCAACTTCCTGCGCCGGATCAACATCGGCGGCGAATCGATGAGCCGCAAGGACCTCGAACGGGTTGAGCGCATCGCGCGCACGCAGTGGACCAACGAGCACGGCGAGCGGGCGGCGCTGCTGAGCAGCGACGAGGTCTACAACCTGTCGATCACGCGCGGGACACTCACGCGCGAGGATCGCCAGATCATCAACAACCATGTCGCGATGACCTTCAAGATGCTTTCGGCGCTGCCGTGGCCCAAGCACTTGCGCGGCGTGCCCGAAATCGCGGCGAGTCACCACGAGCGCCTCGACGGCAGGGGCTATCACCGCGGCCTAACCGCCGAGCAGATGCCGTTATCGGCGCGCATCGTCGCTATCGCCGATATCTTCGAAGCCTTGACGGCTAAGGACCGGCCCTACAAGCCGGGTAAGACGCTATCCGAATCGCTGGAGATTCTGGGGCGGATGGCGATGGAGAATCACGTCGACTCGCACTTGTTCGATGTGTTCATCCGCGAGAAGGTATATCTCAAGTATGCGGAGCAGTTTCTCGATCCGGTGCAAATCAATCTGGTGGATGAGACGCAGATACCGGGCTACACCCCGTAGCCCGCTCGAGCGGGGCAGGTCTCGATCAGCGTTTCGCGCTGCCTGCAGCCGACGCGCTCGGAGCCTTGCGCGTGATGTAGACAATCAGGCCTTCGGTCGCCATTTCGATGAATGGCTTGCTGTAGCCGAGCTCGGTCAGCTCCCAACGAAAGGTATTGCCCAGGCGGGCCTTCTTGTAGACGCCAAGGCTCTTGCCAGACTCGAACTCGATCGCCTTGCGGTAGGCGTCTTCCAATACCTTAGCGATCCGGTTCTGCGAAATCTTCTTCTCCTTCGCCTGATCGAGCGAAGGCGGGTAGCGCCTGGAAATGTCGACCGCGAGCGATTTGGCGAAGTGGTCGACATCCTTGCTGGAAAAGCGATCGAAGATCCCCATCATCGGTCTCCTGGCGGCGCCGCAGTCCTCGGTGTGCGGCGGCAGCGTTATTGTCCGACAAGCCACGCCAGTGTGCCAGCGCGCTTGTGGCGTCATACTTTGGATGAAGGCCAATCTTGTTCCGCTATCCGATAGCATACGCAGTGACGCTGCGAACCGGTGCGGCCGCGAGCAGCACGCTAGCCGGCATGTGCGGCTTCTGCGGAGGCATATGCTTTCCCGACTTCTCTCGTCGCTGATCCGCCGGCCCGATCGGCCACGCGGTACTGCGCCCAGGCACGGCGGCAGCGACCTCGTCGAGCAGGCCGAGCAGGCGCTCGCCGAGGGCGATTCACAGCGTGCCCAAACCATGCTAGAGAACGCGCTGCATGCTGGCGCTGAATCGGCCCGTATCCGACGCGCGCTGGGCAGCATCCTGGGCGCCGGCGGCCATCTCGAGCGCGCGCGAGTGGAGTTGGAACGGGCGTTGGAAATCGAGCCCGACCACGCGTCGGCGCTGGCCGACCTCGGCAACGTGCACCGCCTGTCCGGGCGGTTCGATGAGGCACGCATGTGTTACGTGAGCGCGTTGCGCCACGACTCGGAGAATGCGGCCGTCGGCTGCAATCTTGCACTGCTCGACGATCACACGGGCCGCACCGAGGCTGCCATCGATGCGCTGCGCTCGCTCGTGCAATATCCCGCGTATCCCGAGGCCGTGCGCGCGCTCGTCGATATCCTCGGTCGGATCGGCCGCACTGCGGAAGCGAAGTCGACATGCACCGCGATCCTGGCGCGAGAACCGGACCATGCGCTCGCGCATGCCGTGCTCGGATTCCTGCTGCTCAAGCGCGAGCTGGAGCCTGAACGGGCGCTCGAGCATTTCGACCGCGCGATCGCGCTCGGTTACGCGGACGCGGAGCTGTGGTCGAACCGGGGCATTGCCTTGCAGCATTCGGGCCGGATCGAGGAGGCGATCGCCAGTTACGATATCGCGGTACAAGTCGGGCCGAACTATCGGTTGGCGCGCTTTCATCGCGCGCTGGCGCTGCTGATGCGAGGCGATTTCGGGCAGGCGTGGCCGGACTACGAACTGCGGCTGCTGAGCGAGGATCGACCCAAACCGCCGCGATCGTTTCCCGCCTGGCGCGGTGAGCGGTTGCCCGCAGGAGCCTTGTTCGTCCATGGCGAGCAAGGGATCGGCGATGAAATCATGTTCGCTTCATGTCTGCCCGACGTCATAGACCTTCAACCGAGGACCGTCATCGCGTGCAGTGCCAAGCTCGAGACCATTTTTCGGCGCTCGTTTCCGAGCGCGGCGGTGATGAGCCTGCAGCGTGCGTGCGAGTCGAGCGCGGACGTCGAGTTCGCCGACGTAATGGCGATGGCGCCGATCGGCAGCCTGCCACGGCATTTCAGGCTGTCGCGCGAGTCCTTTCCAAGACACGCCGGCTATCTGCGCGCGGATCCCGATCTTGTCGAGGAATATCGTGCTCGACTCGCCCGCCTGGGAAGCGTGCCTAAGGTAGGCGTTTCCTGGCGCGGCGGAAGCGAGCTGACTCGCCGCGCCCTTCGCAGCCTGGACGCAGAGCGGCTTGCCCGGCTCCTCGCCACGCCGGGCGTGCAATTCGTCAATCTTCAATACGACAGCCGGCCCGAAGGCGAGGGCATCGAGCGCGTATTGGCCGAAGGCAAGCTCGTGCACTGGCAGGACGCGCTCGACGATTACGATCGGACCGCAGCCCTCGTCTGTGCGCTCGATTCGATCATCAGCGTGTGCACGGCCTTGATACACCTAGGCGGGGCGCTCGGTCGACCGGTGTCGGTCATGGCGCCGCACAGCCCGGAGTGGCGCTACGGGATCGGCACAGACACCATGCCTTGGTACCCGTCGGTGCATGTCGAGCGCCAGCCCAGGGCGGGCGACTGGGACTCCGTCGTCTGCGCCGTACAGCGCAGACTGGCGGCGGGGATCTGACCGTTCCGAGCGCCCGAAACCCGCCGCGCGATCGATGCGAAGCCTTATCGGATTCGTGCGGGTTTGTCAGGCGATTGCAGAAAACGCGCGCGATCCCTAGGTGTCGCCCATGGCCTGGGTCGCTGGTGCTTGCCGCTTGCCTTGCGGGCGCCGTTCGAAGACCACCACGCTGTCGTAGCACGCTATGCAGTCGGTCGCCTTGGTGAAGTCGGAAACGCTCAGTGCGCCCCTGGAATGCACCGCGTTGATCTCGTCGAGCTTGTCCTTGGTGAATTCCATGAAACTGCCCGGCTGTCTCAATCCGCCCTGGTACTCCGGCCAATAGCACGTGTGCGTATCCTCGACCACGTAAACACCGTGCGGATGAAGCCTCGAGTACAGCAATTCGAACGACGAGATCATGTGTTCCATCACATGGCTGCCGTCGTCGAGCACGATGTCGACGCGCGGATGCTTGCTGAATATGCGCTCGATCAGCTCCGGATCGTCCTGGCTGCCGATGAAGATTTCGATGCCGTCGGCTTCATGCACCTTGCACTGTGGGTTGATGTCGATGCCGATGATCCTGGCGCCTTCCCCGAAAAATGCCTTCCACATGGCGAGCGAACCACCGCCGAAGACGCCGATTTCGATCATCACGGGAGCTCTTTGCCTGAAGCGCGAGAAGTGGCGCTCGTAGATGTCGAAGTAGTGCATCCACTTGTGCAGGCGCTTGTCGGCGTTGTTGAGGAAGTATCTGTGGAGGAAGCCATCGCTCATTTCGGTCATCCATCCTCCGACTATTGACACGCGGGGCAGAAGGTCCGATTGTTTGCCGCAAGTATAATCGACGGGAAGTGACCCGCAGCGAAAGGGACAGTCCATGATCCGCATTTTCATCGGCTTCGATCCGCGCGAGACCGTGGCGTTCCATGTTCTCTGCCACAGTATCCATGCGCGTGCATCGCGACCTGTCGAGGTGGCGCCGCTCGCGCTCTCTCAACTGGCCGGAGTGCTGACTCGGGAGCGCGACCCGCTCCAATCCACCGATTTTTCGTTTTCCCGTTTTCTCACGCCGTACTTGTCGGGATTTTCCGGCTGGTCGATCTTCATGGATTGCGACATGCTGGTGCTGGACGATATCGCCGGGCTCTATGAGATGCGCGACGATCGTTACGCGGTTATGGTGGTGAAGCACCAGCACAGGCCGAGAGAGCAGATCAAGTTCCTCGACCAGCCGCAATCGAAGTACGAGAAGAAGAACTGGTCGAGCGTGATGCTGTTCAACAATTCACGTTGCCGCGCGCTCACGCCCGAGTTCGTCAACTCGGCAAGCGGATTGCAATTGCATCAGTTCAAGTGGCTGGACGATGAAGCGCTGATCGGCGAGCTACCGCACCGATGGAACCATCTGGTCGGCTACGATGCTCCGGCGCCGGGGATGTCGCTGGTGCACTACACGCTCGGGGGGCCGTACTTTGACGAGTACCGGGACTGCGAGTACGCCCGCGAGTGGTTCTTGGAGCGTGACCGGATGCTGTTCGCCGCTCAGCGCGATCGCCCGCAATAGCGCGCCCATCGGCGTTTCCCATGCGATTGTTCGACAGACTTCTGCGCCGCGCCGGTCGCGCGCCAGGCGCGATGCCTGGACGCGGCGCGGGCGACACCGGCGCGTCCAGGCAGAACGCGCCCGTCGGCGGCAACGATTCGGACCCTTGCGCCGAGGGGGAGCGTTTGCTTGCCCTTGGGTCGCCGCAGCAGGCGCTGAACGCATTCCAAGCGGCGCTCGACGGTGCTGCAGATCATGCGCAGGCGCACGTTGGCGAGGCGCGTGCGTACCTTGCCCTGAGCCGGACCGAAGAGGCATGCGAGAGCCTCGAGATTGCGCTGGCGGTCGAGCCCGGTTGCATACCCGCGCTGCAACTGCTGGGTCGGCTGCGACGCGAGGGCGATCGTCCCCGCGAGGCGATTGACCTGCTGGCGCGGGCCGTAATCCTTGCGCCCGAACGCGCCGACCTGCGTTTCGACCTGGCGCTTGCGTTGAACCGAGCGCAGCGCCCGGAGGAGGCCGCCCAGGCGTACCGGGATGCGATCGAGCGAGATCCTCGCAATCCTGCACCCCGGATCAATCTCGGCCTCATGTATCTGCAGCAGTTTGGCGACCCGGTTGCAGCCGAGGCGCATTTCCGCCACGCCTTGCAGATCGAACCCGGGCACGTGGTAGGTATGGCCAACCTCGGCCTGTCGCTGCACGATCAACACCGCTGCGACGAGGCGATTGCACTTTATCGGGAAGGTCTGCATCAGCACCCGGAACACGTGGAGCTGCGCTGGAACGAGGGGCTTGCGCACCTGTCGCTTGGCGACTATGCGCGCGGCTGGCCGGGTTACGAGATGCGATTCATGCGTACGGGCGGGCGCAAACTCGACCGATTTCCATATCCGCAATGGGATGGGCAGGCGCTCGCCGATGCAAAGCTGCTCGTCGTTGGCGAGCAGGGCATCGGCGACGAGATCATGTTCGCGTCCTGCCTCACCGACCTGAGCGACCGGGTCGGTGGAGTCGTGCTCGAATGTGCGCCTCGCCTGGAGCGGCTTTTCATGCGCTCCTTCGGCGGCATTGCCGTTCACGGCAAGGAGCGAGGTGTCCCGATCGACTGGCTGCGCCAGTATCCCGAGATCGGCGCCAAGACGGCAATCGGCAGCCTGCCGCGCTTCTTACGCTGTTCGCGGGAAGCGTTCCCGACACACCGCGGCTACCTGGTTGCCGACCCGGAGCGGGTCGGTTCGTTTCGTCATCGCCTGCGAGCCGCGGGACCGGAGCTCACCGTGGGGATCTCCTGGCGCGGTGGAACCAGCGGTACGCGTGGTCCGATGCGCTCCATTGCCGTGGAGCAATTGCGGCCCCTGTTCGCCGTACCCAACACGCGCTTCGTCAGTCTGCAGCATGCGCTGCGACCCGACGAGCGCGAGCAGGTGCGCGCCGCGGGCATGGCGGTATGGGACGGCGCCGGCGACGACATGGACGATACGGCCGCGCTGGTCGGCGCGCTCGATCTGACGATCACGGTCGCTAATACCAATGCGCATCTTGCCGGTGGACTCGGCCGCCCGGCGTGGGTACTTTTGAACGAAAGCCCGGATTGGCGCTGGCTATGCGCAGGCGAGGCCTCCCCGTGGTACCCGTCGCTTAGGTTGTTCCGCTCGGACGGCAGGCCGCGCTGGTCAGCACTCATCGCCAGCCTCGCGCAGCGCCTGACTGCGGTGGCGAGCGGGCCGGCTTCCGACTTCGCTTGAGTTTCGTTGCGATGAGATCGCGACGCTGGGCAGCGCGATGGTGGGTTGGCTAGGGCGACTTCGGCGGCGCATCGCGCAGCGCGCTGCACCCGCGCCGCACACGCCGGCATCCGGCACGGGCGCTATCGCAGCCGATGCCGGAAAAGCATACGACCGAGGGGTCGAGCTCTACGAGGCTTCGCAGTTCGCCGATGCCTGCCGCTGTTTCGAGTCGGCACTCGACATCGATCCCGAGTTCGCGCACGCATACTACTATCTCGGCATGGCTCGCGGCGCGCTCGGTCAGTTCGAGGATGCCGCCGATGCGTTCACGATGGCATCGTACTTTTCGCCTGTAATGTCCGCGGCATATCTGGGTCTAGCCGAAGCGCAGTGGAAACAGGGCGATGCTCGGGTCGCCCTGCAGAGCATCGGTCGCGCGCTGGAGCTGGACGATCGCAATCCGGAGAGCCACAAGCTGCGAGCTGCGCTGCTGGTCGAGGCGGGGGATGTGCCTGCCGCAATCGCGAGCTACCGACAGGCGATCGAGCTGCGCGCGGACGATGCGGCCGCGCATGCCAGCCTCGGTTACCTGTTGTTCAATGACTGCGCGCAGTACGAACTCGGCGCCTCGCACCTGGAACGTGCGCTCGAGATCGATCCGGACAACTTGTTCGCATTGTGCAACCACACGCTAGTGCTGCTTGCGCATCGCGCGAACCCCGAGGCGGCCGTGCGGGTCGCCGATCGGCTGCTCGCGCGGCACCCCGAGCTGCACGAGGCGCGGCTCAACCGTGCGCTCGCTTTGCTTACCTTAGGCCGCTTCGATCTCGCCTGGGACGACTATGAAGCAAGGAAGCTCGTGCGCGGTAACTACCGCCCGAAGGCCGTCGCTCTGCCCGAATGGCAAGGAGACGATCTCGCCGGCAAGACGGCGCTGATCCATGCCGAGCAGGGGCTCGGGGATGAAGTCATGTTCGCATCGTGCTTCGGCGACGTCATCGCGCGCGCCAAGCACTGTAGCATCGCCTGCTCCTCTCGCCTGCAGCCGCTGTTCGCGCGCTCGTTTCCGGCCGCGCGCGTCGTGAACGACCAGGCGTTCGATTCGTGCTCTGCGGCCGAGCTTGCGCAGCGGTTCGATTGCCGCATCGCGGCCGGCAGCATCCCGCGATACTTCAGGCGAAGCTGGTCGGATTTTCCGCGGCATGCGGGATATCTACGCCCCGATGCCGGTTGTCAGGACGCATGGCGGCAAAGGCTCGCCGCGCTAGGCCCGGGATTGCGGGTCGGATTGTCGTGGCGGGGCGGTGCAGTTTCCACGCGACGCAGCTTGCGATCCGTGCCATTGCGCGACCTGGCGCCGCTGCTTGCGGTAGCGAATTGCCATTTCGTCGACTTGCAGTATGGCGACACGGCGCAGGAACGTTCCGAGGCGCGGCTGATCGGGGCATGCGAGCTGCATCATTGGCAGGATGCGATCGACGATCTCGACCAATGTGCTGCGCTCATAGCGAACCTCGATCTCGTCATCAGCGTTTGCACGGCCTTGATCCATCTGAGCGGCGCCATCGGGCGCCCCGTCTGGGTCATGGTGCCTCGCAATCCCGAGTGGCGCTATCTTGCCGCCGGTGAACGTATGCCCTGGTATCCGAGCGCGACGCTGGTGCGGCAGCAAACCAGCGGCGATTGGGGGGCGGTGATCGCGCAGCTTGCAATCCGGCTGAATACCACCGCCGCAGACAAGGGCGGAAACCGACGCTGAACGCGAACGCCGAGCCGGGCGAGCGGATGCGTTCGGCAGCAAGGCAGCTCATCTGGCGTCGCGACGCCAGCCGTCGCCATCTGACGTTAATCGACACCATGTGTCCTTGCGCGTCAGTCTGGCGCAACGCGAGCGCGGGGATCGATGCGCGGCGCCCGTGCCGCAGCACGGCCAAATCGCCGAATTGCGGGCATATGCCCGGGCAAATCGGGCGTCGATCCGATACGAGACTCTAAAGTTGGGCGCGCGGATGCCGAAATCGAGTCGAGCGGCTTGTTAATAGGGGGAGTGTGCCATGCCGGATTCCGGCGAGCCGCGGTGGTACGGAAAGTGCCTCGGATCGTGCGGGCTTTTGCCGAAATCCGGTTTCCCTCACTGATGACTGAACCACAAAGGAGTATGCAGATGTTGCGACGTGTACAACGCGGTTTTACCTTGATCGAATTAATGATCGTGGTGGCGATCATCGGTATTCTGGCGGCGGTGGCATTGCCGGCCTATCAGGACTACACCATTCGTGCCAAGGTTTCGGAAATCGTACTGGCGGCAAGCGGCTTCAATACGACCGTTGCGGAGAAGGCGGCCAACGACGGATCGCTGGCCTCCTCCGGTGTCGGCCTGACTGTCACGGTGAGCGGAAAAGTGTCGGGAGGCAGCGTGACCGATGGCGGTCTCATCACCATCGCCGGGAGTGCGGCGAGTGTCGGTACGATCGTGACTGTCGTGCTGACGCCCTCCTTGAACGCCGGTAAGGTGATTTGGGAATGCAGCGCCGGCGCCAACGCGCAATTCAAGTACGTGCCGGCGGAGTGCCGCCACTAATCCGAGCTGGCTGTTCCTGGCAAGTCGAACCGGAAAACCCCTCGCACGAGGGGTTTTCCACAATAGGGTGATGCTCGCCCAGCGCGATGCCCTGACCGATCGGGTGCACAATTGCTAGCAAGCCTCGCACGCGGGTTCACGTTGATCGAGCTCATGATCGTGGTGGCGATCATCGGCGTCCTGGCAGCAGTCGCGCTGCCGGCGTACCAGGACTACACGATTCGCGCCAAGGTTTCAGAACTCGTCCTGGAGACGACATCCTGGAAAACGCAGGTGTCGGAGAAGGCTTTCACGGATTCGTCGCTAGCAAGCGCAGGAATCGGCTTGACGGTCACGCCGTCGGGCAAGGTTGCCGGAGGATCGGTCACCGATGTTGGGCTTATCACGATCTTCGGCAACAATGCTACCGTCGGCACCGCGGTGACGATTCTGCTTACACCCAGCATATCCGGCGGCCGAATCCAATGGGCTTGTTCGGCGGGCAACGCGGCGACCTTCAAATATGTGCCGGCCGAGTGCCGTCACTGAGGCGCATCAGCTCGGAGCGGATCCGGGCGATCGTGCCGTGCCAGCCTTCGCCGTGTTGCCTGAACAAACGCACCGACGGGTACCAGATCATCGACTCGCCCGCGTCGCCGTAGCGCCACTCCGCGATGCGGGGTACAAGCACCCACGCGGGTCTCCCCAGCGCACCCGCAAGATGGACCACCGACGTCTGGACGCAGACAATCAAATCCAGCGCGCATACCAAGGCCGCGGTCTGGTCATAGTTCGATAGCGCATCGCTCCAGTCGGCTATCCGAACGCCGAGGGTCTGCTCGCTACGGGCAAGCTCGTCGCGACAGTTTCCGTATTGCAGGTTGACGGCCTGCACCGCGGGCAGATGAAGGATGGGCGCCCAATCGGTCAACGCCGTCGAGCGCGTTGCGCAACGCGTGGCGGGTGTGCCGCCGCGCCAGGAAATGCCGACCTTGAGCCCGGGCCCCTGCGCTTGCAGGCGTTGTCTCCACGCCGCGATCTGCGCCGCATCAGCGCGCAGGAACGGCGAGCGGGCGCTGAAATCTTCGCGCCGGCGTCGGAACCGGACGGGCAGGCTGCCGGCCCACGTCTTGGCGGCAGGCTTGATGCCATCGCCAAGCCACGGCTCCACATTCTTCTTGCGATGCGGATAGATCCGCATACGGGGAAACGAACGTGCGAACAACGCGCTCAGTCGGGGATCGCACTCGATGATCGAGTCCGCCACCTGGGCGCTCAGGTCGCCAAAACATGATGCAAACATGATCTGATCGCCCAGTCCCTGCTCGGCGCATACCAGCAGCGCGCCGGCGCGCATCGACTCGCCATTCCACAGCGGATACTGGCCGGGGCTTGGTTGGGTGCGTCCGGCGTCGCGGTCGCGCCACTCGTACTCCTGCCACCCGCGATCGAAATCGCCGCGTCGCAGAAGCCCGAGCGCCTTGGTGACATGCGCTTGTGCCAATTGCGGATCGCGCGCCAGTACGCCGTCGACGAACTCTATGGCTCGGTCGAACTCGCCGAGGTCGAACAGGAGGCCGGCGAGATTGGTTGCAATCGTCGGATCGCTCGGCTCCGCGTCCAGGGCTTGCAGATAGTACTCGCGGGCCAGATCGAACTGGCCAAGATCCTGCAGGCAGAGTGCGCAATTCGATAGCGCCGATGCGAACCGGGGAGCTGCGGCGATCGCCTGACGATAATGTTCGATCGCCTGTTCCAGCTTCCCTTCGATGCGCAGCAGATTTCCGAGCGCATTGCGCGCGGCCGGATCGTCCGGCGACAGTGCAAGGGCCGCTTCGACGCGGTCGCGCGCACGCGCGGTCTCACCCTGCTGCGCGTACACGGCGCCGAGCAGAATCAGCGCTTCGGGCAGACCCGCCTCGAGGTCGATGGCTTGTTCGAGTGCGACGCGCGCCTGCGCCAGATCACCCCTGGCGAGCAGCGCGCGGCCGCGCTCGACCAGGGATGCGGTGTGCGTGCGGGCGTGCCGTACGCTCGGCGGCGGCTGCGGATCGGGCCTGCGCCCGCCAGGCTGCTCGCTCACTGGGTCGATGAGTTTGCGCAGAAACCTCAGGAGCATGCCGGGAGACTCGGATTAGCGGCGCGGAGGCCGGCACATGGGCAGGCGCCGTCGTACGTACGCCCTCGCTTGAGTCGAGCGCGGCATCGGATCACCCGGTGGTCGTCGCTTCCTGTGCCAAGCACAACATCAATGCATCTTGCCAATGAGGCAGGGCAATGCCCAGGCGCTCCGTCGCAGCGGCACAACAGAGCAGTGAATTCCTGGGGCGACGCGCCGCGGTCGCGTAGCAGGATGTGGCGACGGGAACGATCTCGGGCGCGCAGCCCGTGTTCGGGTCGCGAACATCTTGCAGGACTCGTTGGGCGAATTCATACCATGACGCTGCGCCGGCGCAGGTCAGGTGGTACAACCCCGCTCGGTCCGTGAACTGCCTGCCGGCTTTCGCGATCGCCAGAGCGGTTGCCTCGGCCACGAGCCGACACCAGGTGGGTGCGCCGCTCTGGTCGTCTACGACGCGCAGCGGGACGTTCTGCGCTGCCAAGCGCCGCATCGTGCGCATGAAATTGCGACCACGCAGACCATAGATCCAACTCGTTCTGAAAATGAAGTACGGGACGCCGGTCGAAGCCACCGCGCGCTCGCCTGCAAGCTTACTGCGGCCGTATTCATTGCATGGATTGGGCAAGTCGTCCTCGGTGTAAGGGCTGTCCTTTTCTCCATCGAAGACATAGTCGGTCGAGTAGTGGATGATCGATGCGCCGATGCGCTTCGCCTCCTCGGCGAGGATCCCCGGCGCGACGCCGTTGATTGCCATCGCCAGATCAGGCTCGGATTCGGCCTGATCCACGGCGGTGTACGCACCTGCATTGACGATGAGATGCGGCGTGATCCGGCGCACGGCGCGCCGGATCGATGTCGGATCGGCGAGATCGAGCGTGCTGCGCTCGCACGCCGTCACCTGCCCGAGGCACGCAAGCGTTCGCTCCAGCTCGTACCCGAGCTGGCCGCGGGCGCCGGTAAGCAGCACCTTCACGCTTCGAATACCTCGGCATCTCGCAACAAACAGCCGGCGCGGTCCTTGGCCGACACGATGGGCGAGTCGAAGTGCGGCCAATCGATCCCGATCTCGGGATCGTTCCAGGCAATCGTCCGCTCGTGTTCGGGCGCCCAGTACCCGGTCACCTTGTAGATGAGCTCGGTGCCGTCCTCCAGCGCTGCGAAGCCGTGCGCGAAACCCGGCGGAATCCAAAGCATGCTGCGGTTTGTGGCCGAGAGCTCACACCCCACCCAGCGCCCGAAGCCGGGCGAGCTGCGACGCAGGTCGACCGCGACATCGAAGGCACGGCCGACTACCACGCGCACGAGCTTTCCCTGCACACGCCCAAGCTGGTAGTGCAGACCGCGTATGACTCCGCGATGCGAGCGGGAGTGATTGTCCTGCACAAACTCGGCGTCGATCCCGGCCGAGCGCATCAGATCGCGTCGGTTGTAGCTTTCAAACAGCGAACCGCGCTCGTCCTCGAAGACATGCGGCTGAATGCGAATGACGCCCTGGAGCGCTGTTGCGATGACATTCATGGCAGCCTGCCCGCGATCGACCGCAGCGAATGGTAGCGCGAACAATGACCGGCTCCTGCGAGAACTGAACCGGCGACCAGAATACGCAATCCGACGAGGCTGCGGCGCCGGTCGTGGCGCCGACTCACGCACACGTCGATCCCCGGTTCGCCGGGCTCACCGATCATCGCTCGGCTTCTCGCCCACCATGCGCATGTCGCGCGGCTCCCGCAGCTTGTATTGGGCCGCTTCCTGTCGGATGTTGACCAGGCCGGCCTCGGTCATGATCGCGCCAAGGCTCTGCGGGGTGTAGTTCCAGCGGTGGCACATGAGAGGATCCTTCCAGGCCGGATCCCCATAGAACACCCACATGGTGCGCTGCCCCTCCGGGCCCGGTCCCGAGCCGGCCGCGGGGTTGCGCAAGAACTCTTCGCAAGCTGTCAGTAGATTCGGGCATTCGAGTATCATGCGCCCGCCAGGTTTGAGCACCCGCACCCACTCCTTCAGGATATCGACCACTTCCCAGCGCCAGAAATGCTCGACCACGTGCACCGCAAGGATCTCTTGCGCCGTATTGGTACGGAACGGCTCGAGTCGGTGCAAGTCGCACAGTACGTCGGGAGGTTTACCTGCTCGGCTCGGCGCAACGTCGACGTTCACATATCCGGGAAGGATCTTGTCGCCACAGCCGAGATTGAGTCGAGCGCCGGGTTCTTCCGGCGCAGGCACACTCGGGGCTTGCGCTGCTGCGCTCGCTCGCGGTGCGAGCAGGCGCTGCCATTCGTTGACGATACGCTCGGGGGCGAAGCGGCTCGAAACATGGATCTGACCGGCACGAATTCGCTCCAGCGCCGCCTGCGGATTGGAGAGCGCCCAATCGACGCCCTGCGCGAGGTCTTCCCCGATCCAGGCGTAGCTCGCGAGCTCGAGGTACGAAGGAATGGGGGAGGCGATCGCCAGGCGTCCGCCTCGAATCGTTTCGACCAGGCGGTTGTGAGATTTGACCCGGCCCCAGGGGTCGCGGTGATCTTGCGGAAGAATGACCAGATCGCATTCGTCGATGGCCTGCCAGGTAGCCGCCAAGGACCACGGTACGAACGTCGTCACGACGCGGTGCTGCGCGGCGAGGCGCGCGCCTATCGTCGCGGCCATGCCGCGGCGGGTTTCATGCGTCACGAATGCGAGCTGCGCACGGCGCTCGCCCAGCCCCGCGAGCGCGCGACTCAATCCCTCGACGGTCGTCTCCAGGTTCGGATCGCCGATCGATCCGAACCAGCACAGATGCACCGGGTCGCGCATGGTCAGTCGCGGTGGCCGCGGCTGCGGGCTCTCGAACGGGTCCTCCACGACATGAATACCATGTCGCGCATGAGGTAAGAGCTCCCGTCGCAGCGCCTCGCACGAAACGATGAGCGTGCAATGCTGCGCCAGGGTCCGTTGATAACGCGCGAGCAACTCGGTGCGATATTGCTCGTTGTAGCCGGCATAGTTATCGCTGAAGTCGGCGATCAGGCGGGTACCCGCCTTCACCTCGGGCAGCCACTCGAGCAGGATTTCGAAAGACTCGGGCTGCTTGATGAGATCGCCGGTCGAGAACTTCGCGATGACGAGCGTGTCGGCACGAGCAAGCGCATCGAGTGTCGACTCTTGCGCCAGCAGTGCGGGCGGTAGGAAGTAGACGGGCCGTGCTGCGGCTAGAGCCCGGGCGATCGGAATCGTGCGTAGTCGCAAGCTCGCAAGCTCGGAGAACATCTCGGCACCGGGCAGCACGCGTGCCGGCTCATCGGTGTTGACGATGAACACCACCGCGCCGGCCTCTATCCGCACCGCTGCCGCTGCCGCGGTGGGCCTGTGCGGGTTCTTGCTGAGCACTTGCGTTAGAAGTCTACGCAGCATTTGACTCACCCGAGGTCGATTGCTCGGCTACGGTTCGACGCGCAGACCTATGCGGCCGGGATGTCAGCACCGGCTTCCGGTTACGCAGGTAAGCGGCGATTGCGATCGGATACGCGCTGGAATGCCCGGTCGCATCAGCTCGCCGCGACCGCGGTCTCGATGCTGCTCTTGTCGCCCTTGTTGTCGACCCAGCTCACCGCGACCTTGTCGCCCGGCCTGGCACCCTTCACCTTGAAACCGAGAAAGGGGTTGCGCGAAATGGCTTGGCTCCACTGCGCACTCATCACGGCCTTGCCATTGAGCGTTGCCGTCACCTGCGTGATGAAATGCGCCGGCACCAGCTCACCCCTTTCGTTCCTGCGCTGGCCCGTTTCCATCGGGTGGCTGATCAGTACCTTCACGTCCGCGCTCTCGCCTTGCATAGTGGCGCGGATCTTCATCGGCTGTGCCATGGTTTGCCCTCGGCGTTTGTCAGCCGCAGCCGCCGATGGTGATCTTCACCTCACGCGACGCGGTGTAGAACTTGTCGTCAGCCCTGGCTAGCACGCGTACATTCGAGGTAGCGCTCATCTTCATGCGCGTGCTGGCATAGGCTTCGGCGCCGTTGGCGAATTCGAAGATGGCGACCAACGGGAACGGATTCTTATCGGCGATGATCGCTATCGAACGCGTGTTCGGAATCTTGCTGGTGACCTCGATCGGGACCACGGCACCATTCTCGGCAATATCGGGTGCTTTGACGATGACGTCCTTGCTCGGCACAGCACCGGCGGCGCCGAGGCTTTCGAGCGCCTGTTCCACGGCTTTCGCCTGGAATCCGACCTTGTTCCACTCGGCCGCGCCTGCTTGCCGGGCGGCATGCGGCCCGAGCGCTGCGAGGGCGCTGGCGCCCACTGCGACTTGGAGAAACTGTCTGCGCTTGACCTTCATGACGTGCCTCGGAGAATGGGCTTGGTTCGTGCGCAACAAGCGCTGTATAGCACCAAACACCGAGCCTGCCAAATTCCTGGCGGCGTGCATCGGCAGGGGGCGGGCATGCCGGTGATGCCGGTACAACGAAGGCCGCAAGGCGGCGGCGAAAGTCGCGCTTCTCAAGCGCCCTGCGGCGCGATCCAGACGCCGGATTTGCCGCCGCGTTTCTCCATGAGCGCGACGGCTTCGATGTGCATGCCGCGATCGACGGCCTTGCACATGTCGTAGATGGTGAGCAGCGCCACGCAGCTTGCCGTCAGCGCCTCCATCTCGACCCCGGTGCGGCCGACCGTTTCGACCGTGGCGACACAGTCGACGGCGCAGCCCTGCGGGTCGGATTCAAACGCGATATCGACTCTGGTGAGCGCCAGCGGATGGCACAGAGGGATCAGCTCCGAGGTCCGCTTGGCCGCCTGGATACCGGCGATACGGGCAATGCCGAGGACATCGCCCTTGGCCGCCGTGCCTTCGAGGATCGCCGCGAGCGTGCGGCGCTGCATGCGGATGCGTCCGCGCGCCCGGGCGACACGGTGAGTCGGTTCCTTGCCCCCCACGTCGACCATGCGCGCTGCGCCGGCTGCGTCGAAATGGCTGAATTCGGGCTCGCTCATGCGATATGCTGTAACGAACTGTTTCGATGCCAGGAACTCGTGGGCCGAACAATTTATCATAGTAGATGTGCGCCTGCCGCTGCTATTTTTGCTCTTCCTCATCGTTCTGCCTGCGCGTTGCCCCGCGCAGGCACTGCCCGACCTCGGCGATGCCTCTCAGGCGGTGTTCACCCCGACGGCCGAGCGGCGCATGGGCGAGAGCATCATGGAGCGCGTGCGCATGGACCGCGCCTACCGCGACGATCCGGTCGTCACCGATTACCTGAACGAGCTCGGCAATCGGCTGGTTGCGGCGAGCCCGGATTCGCGTCAGAGCTTCGAGTTTTTCCTGCTGGACGATCTCACCGTCAATGCATTCGCTTTGCCCGGCGGCTTTATCGGCGTGCACGCCGGCTTGATCCTTACCGCACAGACCGAGTCCGAGCTTGCCGGGGTGCTCGCGCACGAGGTGGCGCACGTGACCCAGCGTCACATCGCCCGCATGATCGCTGGCCAGGAACGCAACCAGTTGGTGGCATTGGCGGCGTTGGCCGTGGGGATGCTGGCGGCTCGCTCCAATTCCCAGATTGGTGAGGCGGTCATTGCGGGGACGCAGGCGGCTGCGATCCAGAACGAGCTCAACTTCTCGCGCGACAACGAGCGCGAGGCCGACCGGGTCGGTGTGCAGATCCTGCAACAGGCGGGTTTCGACGTGAGCGCGATGCCGCTTTTCATGGAGCGGCTCCAGCGCGCCAACCGCGTGTACGAATTCAACGCCGCACCCGCGTACTTGCGCACCCACCCGGTGACGACCGAGCGCATCGCCGACCTGGAGAACCGCATCGCGTCGATCGGTTACAAGCAGGTTCCGGACAACGTGGACTTCCAGATCGTGCGCGCCCGGGTGCGCGCGAACACGACCGATCCGCACCAGGCGGTCATTTTCTTTACACAGGCGCTGAAGGACCGCCGCTTCATCAACGAGGCCGCAACGCGCTACGGGCTTGCGCTCGCGTTGCTGCGCGCCAAGGATTATGACGGCGCGAAACGCGAGCTTGCCGAGCTCGAAGCGCTCCTGCCGCGGCAGCCCGCGGTTGCTGCGCTGCGCGGCCAACTGCTGGTCGCCTCGGGCGATTACGATGCGGCGGTCCGGTTCTACGCCAAGGCGGTCCAAGCACACCCCAACTACCGTGCGCTCGTCTACGATCGGGCCGATGCGCTGATTCTGAGCGGGGATGCGGATGCCGCTTTGAGGGCGGTGGAGGAGCGCCTGCGCTCGTATCCGGACGATACGCGCTTGTATATCTTGCAGTCGCGCGCCTACGCCGCGCAGGGTAAGCGGCTGCTCCAGCACAAGGCGCAGGCCGAAGCCTATGCCCGGCAGGGAATGATCGGCGCGGCGGTGGAACAACTTCAGATCGCTTCGCGCTCGGGTGATGGCGACTTCTACCAGCTTTCCACCGTTGAGGCGCGCCTGCGGGAGCTGCGCACGCAGCTCAAGGCCCGGGAAAAGGAACGCCGCCAGGAGAAATAGCCGCCTTTCGCCGCGCCATTTCCGGCGCTGGCGCGCTGGCGCGTGTGTGGTATCGTAGCCGCACCCCGCATTTTTCCTCTGTCATACATTGACTCCGAGCAAGATCGGCAAGTACGAAATTGTGCGCGAGCTGGGGCGCGGCGCGACCAGTGCGGTGTTCGAGGCGGTCGATCCATTTACGAGCCGGCGCGTGGCGATCAAATGGGTGCTGCCCGAGGCGCTGCGTGATCGGGACCACGGCAAGCGCTATCGCAAGCTCTTCATCACCGAAGCTTCGCTCGCGGGCAAGCTCGCTCATCCGCACATCGCCACGATCTACGACGCGGTGGCCGAGGACGACGGCAGCTACATCGTGATGGAATACGTCGACGGTGGCACGCTCGAACGCTTCGCCCGCGTCGACAGCCTGTTGTCGATACCGCAAGTGCTCGAGATCGTCTTCAAGTGCTGCAAGGCGCTCGACTACGCCGCCAAGCAAGGCGTGATCCATCGTGACATCAAACCGGCCAACATCCTGCTCACGAAAGACAACCAGATCAAGATTACCGATTTCGGAGCGGCGCTCACCAACACCGCCCAGACGACTCAGGTGAGCGGCATCGGTTCGCCGGCCTACATGTCGCCGCAGCAGGTGAAGGAGCTTAACCTCACGCATCAGACCGACATCTATTCGCTCGGCGTGGTTCTGTACCAGCTGCTAACAGGACGGCTCCCGTTCCAGGCGAGCAACAACTACAGTCTCATCTACCACGTCATCAATTCCGAGCCGTCGCCGCCGTCACGCCACCGCCCCGAGGTGACGCCCAATCTGGACGCGATCGTTGCGCGCGCCATGCACAAGTCGACCGATGCACGCTACCTCACTTGGGAGGAGTTCGCGTTCGACCTGGCGAACGCGTTCGGATCTCTCTCCAGCCGGGTCGAGGCGATTCCCGACAGCGAGAAGTTCAACACCTTGCGCCAACTCGACTTCTTCCGCCGATTCAGCGACGTGGAGCTGTGGGAGGTGCTGCGCATCACCAACTGGCATCGTCATCCCAAGGACACGATCCTGATCAAGGAGGGCGAGGTCGGGACGTCTTTCTTCGTCCTGGCGGCAGGTGAGGTCAAGGTCACCAAGCAGGAACGGCTGCTGAACGTACTGCGCACCGGCGCCTGCTTTGGCGAGATGGCGCAACTCGCCCGGCACGAATTCGTGCGCACCGCGAGTGTCGCCGCACTGTCGCAGATCACCGTGATCGAGATCCGGTCCGATCGCCTGCAGCAAGCCTCCGAGAGCTGCAGGCACCAGTTCAACGGTGCGTTTCTCGCTATGTTGGTTGACCGGCTGGCGCTGGCCAACACGCGCTTGAGCCAGTTGCTCGCCGAGCGCAACATAAGCACGGGTTGAGCACCAATCGGCGTCGACCATTGAGTCGCGCGCCTGCCTTCGGAGCGGGATCTTGCGCATCCCGTCCTTTTGCCGGAGAGAGACGGCGAAACGGCCAGGCGGGAGCGGGTTGGCGGTGCACATTTGCTAATATAGCCGCGCTGTGGCGTTCGACCTGCGTTTGGTGGGTGGGGCGTTTTGTGTTGACGATGCTCTGTGGGGCCGCGTGGAGGAGCCGACGATGGAACAGCATGACAAGGAACTCGATGCGCGCGGATTGAACTGCCCGCTGCCGATCTTGCGCACGAAGAAGTCGCTCGCGGACATGACCTCTGGCCAGATCCTGAAGATCCTCGCTACCGATCCGGGCTCGGTCAAGGACTTTCAGGCGTTCTCCAAACAGACCGGGAACGAATTGCTCGAGCACGCGCAGAACGACGGCGAGTACGTCTTCCTCATGCGCAAGAAGTAAGTCACTCGCGCACGATCCCCAAACGCACGTAATGCGCGCGGATGTTGCTGCGTAGGACCGGCAGCTTCATCCAGAGCGCGAATCCCGCACCGAGGCAACACGCGCCGGAGGCAGCGAGCGTGGTGATCGCACCGAGCCGCTCCGCCAGCGCGCCGGCGGCGAGACTGCCCATCGGGATCATGCCCAGAAACGACATCGTATAGAGGCTCATTACGCGCCCGCGCTTCTCGTCCTCGACGATGGTCTGCAGGATCGTGCTGGTGCCGGTGATGACGACCAGCATACCGGCACCGACGAGGAACAGCAGCACGTAGGCGAGCCAAAGCAAACGCGTCTGCGAGAAGGCGAGCAGCGCCGCACCAGCGGTCACCGCCGCCACCAGGATGATGCGCGCGAGCCCGCGCACGTCCTTACGCCCCGCGAGCAGCAGGACCGCGATACCTCCGCCCAATCCAGCCGCGGCCATGAGGTAGCCAAGTGTTTCTGCGCCGCCGTGAAAGATCTCGGCGGCGAAGATCGGCATCAACGCCTGGTACGGGGCGACGAAAAAGCTCACCGCCGCGAGGGAGGGCAGCAAGATACGCACTGGCACCGTGTCCCAGGCATAGCGCAGCCCATCGGCGAGATCGGCGAGCACGCGCGCCTGGCGGCGTTTCTGCGGGCGCTCCCCGATCTTCATTGCGGCGACCGCGGCGATGACGCCCAGCTTGCTCATGGCATTGACGAGAAAACACAGCGCCTCGCTGGAGGCCGCCATCAGCAGCCCCGCGATCGTGGGGCCGATCAGCCTTCCCGCCTGCTGCATGAAGGCGCTCAAGGCGACGGCGCTCGGCAGGTCTTCGCGCGCGGTGACCATCTCGGCCAGGAACGTCTGGCGCAGTGGCGTGTCGGCCGCCTGGATGACGCCGAGCAGCGTCGCCAACACGATAACGTGCCAGGCGCTCAATAGATCCGCGTAGGCGGCACCAGCCATGACGGCTGCATGAATCGCCGCAAACACCTGCGTGATCAGCAGTAAGCGCCGACGATCGACACGATCGGCGAGCAGCCCCATCAAGGGCGCAAGGAAAAACAACGGTGCCATGCTAGCGAACCCGGTCAACCCGAGCAGCAGCGCGGAGCCGGACAGGCGATACACGAGCCAGCTCATGGCAACGGCGTGGATCCAGGTGCCGATCACCGACACCGTTTGGCCAGCGAAGAACAGGCGGAAGTTCGGGTGCTTGAGCGCGCGCAGAGAATGCTTCATGCCTGCGCACTCGCTGCGCGTAGCCCTACCGCAGCCGGGCGAGTTGGTCGTTGAGCTGCTCGAGTGTGGCGCGGAAACTCGCGAGCCGGTCGCGCTCCTGCGCGACCACGCGCTCGGGCGCGCGCTCGACGAAGCTCCGGTTGGCGAGCTTCGCCTCGGCTTTGCGTAGTTCGCCATCGATGCGCTGCTGCTCGCGCGTGAGGCGCTCGCGCTCGGCGTCGACATCGATCTCGATCTTGAGCATGAGGCGGAACTCGCCCACGATCGCAATCGGCGCCTCGACGCTCGGCAGCTCGGCCAAGGCGCTCACCTCCGACAGACGCGCGAGCGCCTTGAGGTAGGGTGCATACGCCTCGATACGCGCGGCATCTCCCGATACCAGCAGCGGCACGCGCTTACCGGAGCTTACGCCCATTTCGGCGGCGAGCTGGCGGCAGGCGTTGATCATGTCCTTGAGCGCCGCAATCCGGTTTTCGGCGCCCGCATCCATGCTGGCCGACTCCGGCGACGGATAAGACGCCAGCATGATGCTATCCCCGCTCTTGCCCGCGAGTGGTGCTACTTTCTGCCACAGCTCCTCGGTGATGAAGGGGATGAGCGGATGCGCGAGCCGCAGCACCGTCTCCAGCACGCGCACCAGCGTGCGCCGCGCGCCGCGCTGAGCAGCCGCCTCGCCGCCACCGAGCTCGACCTTGGCAAACTCCAGATACCAATCGCAATATTCGTCCCAGACGAACTCGTAGATCGCGCGCGATACCATATCGAAGCGATAGTCGCGAAAGCCCGCATGCACGGCAGTCTCGCAGATCTGCAACCGGCTGACGATCCAGCGATCGGCATCGGTAAGCGTGACGGCCAGGTTCTCGTCGAGGCCCGTGTCTTGGCCGGCGGTGTTCATGAGCACGAAGCGCGCCGCATTCCACAGCTTGTTGCAGAAGTTGCGGTAGCCGTCGCAACGGTTCAGGTCGAACTTGATGTCGCGACCGTAGCTCGCGAGGCTGGCAAAGGTGAAACGCACGGCATCGGTGCCGAATGCGGGGATGCCGTCGGGGAAGTGCCGGCGCGTGGCGGCTTCGATGCGTGGTGCATCCTTCGGATTCATGAGGCCGGTGGTGCGCTTGGCGATAAGCGCATCGAGCGCAATGCCGTCGACAAGATCGAGCGGGTCGAGGATATTGCCTTTCGACTTGCTCATCTTCTGGCCTTCGGCATCGCGCACGAGACCCGTCACGTAAACTTCGCGGAAAGGAACTTTGCCGGTGAAGTGCAGGGTCATCATCACCATGCGCGCCACCCA
>WYBJ01000205.1 GCA_011525945.1 Burkholderiaceae bacterium
ATCGATCTCGGCGTCCGTCCAGCTCCTGCCGCAGATCAACGAGTACGAGCGCACCAGCACGATCGTGGTGAACGCATACATCCGGCCTGTGGTCGAGCGTTACGTGCGCGCGCTGGACAAGCGCCTGCGTCGCATCGGCATTCCGGCCCCGCTCATGATCATGCAGTCGAGCGGGGGTTTGTTACCCGGTCCGCTTGCCGCGAAGAACCCGGTGTACGTGATCGAGTCGGGCCCTGCCGCCGGCGTGGTCGGCGCACAGCGACTCGGGGCGAGCGTTGATCTCGGGGACCTGATCGTCTTCGACATGGGCGGCACCACGGCGAAAGCATCACTCATCCAACGCGGCGCATACGGCCTATGTCCCGAGACGGAAGTCGGTGGCGGTGCCGCGCTCGGGCACCGCCTCATCCAAGGCGCAGGCTATGTCGTGCAGGTTCCGACCATTGACATCGCCGAAGTCGGTGCGGGCGGCGGCAGCATTGCGACGGTGGACGCCGCGGGCGGCATGCAGGTGGGGCCGCGCAGCGCGGGCGCCGAGCCCGGACCGGCGTGCTACGACCGCGGCGGCGTGGCGGCGACCGTGACGGACGCGAATGTGCTCCTCGGTTATCTCAATCCAGATGTGCTATGCGGTGGAGAGCTTCCGATCGTGCGTGCGAAGGCGGAAGAGACCGTGGCCGCGCTCGGCTGCCGGCTCAACCTCGATGTGACCGAGACCGCCTATGGCATTCACGTGATCGCCAACTCGAACATGATGAAAGCGCTGCACGGAGTTTCCACCGAGCGTGGCCGCGACGCCTCCCAGTTCGGCCTGCTCGCGATCGGCGGCAACGGCGGTGTGCACGCGGCTAATCTCGCGCAGACGCTGCGAATCCCGCGCATTATCGTCCCCCCCGTGGCCGGTCTCTTCAGCGCGCTCGGCATGCTCTTCGCCGATGTCGAGCATCATCTCGTGACGGCGTTCTACCACCGCTTCGATATGACCACCGCCGAAGATATGGCGGCAGCCGTTGGTCCGATGATCGAGGAAGCACGCAGCCTCCTCGAGCGCGAAGGATTCGCGCCGTCGCGTCAGCGCATCGCGATCTACGGCGAGATGAAGCACGTTGCGCAGTCGGCGGCGCTGACGGTGCCGATCGAAGGCTGGCCGCTCAGCGCCATGAGCCTCGCGCACGCGCGCGCGGCATTCGGCGAAGCGCACGAGATCACCTACGGCTACCGCTCGGATACAGAGCCCATCCAGTTTGTCGCGCTGAAAGTCATCGGCCAGGGCGTATCCGAGATGCCGCGCGTGCCGCAGCGGTTGGTGCGCGACCGCGAGAACCGTGCCGTGCAGACGATGCGCAAGGCCTACTTCGGGCGCGAGCTCGGTTGGCACGACACGCCAGTGATTGCGCGCAGCGCGCTTGGCGGAAAGGCAAGGCCGGGACCGCTCATCGTCGAGGAATACGACACGACGACCGTGGTGCGTCCCGGCTGGTCCGCGCGCCTCGACCGCTGGAACGACATCATCATGGAACGCGACGCAAGAGACTGAGCCGATGGACATTGATCCCGTCAAACGCGAGCTCATCAAGAACCGGCTTGTCACAATCGCCGACAACATGATGCTCGCGGTGGTGCGCACGGCACGCTCTACGGTGGTAAAGAACAACATGGATTTTTCGGCATCGATCTGCGATGCCGACGGCCAGATGGTTGCTCAAGGTCTTGCGGTCCCCGTGCACCTCGGCGCGACGATGCCGGCGCTGCGCGGCTGTCTCGACTACTTCGGCGACGACATCCACGAAGGCGACATCCTCGCGAGCAACGATCCGTACGCCGGCGGCAGCCACTTGAACGACATCTTCATGTTCAAGCCCGTATTCGGGGAGGGGCGCCGTATCGCGTTCCTCGGCCTTATCATGCATCACACCGATATGGGCGGGCGAGTGCCGGGCGGAAACGCCGCGGACTCGAACGAGATCCACCAGGAAGGCTTGCGCATCCCGCCGTCGAAGATCGTCGAGCGCGGGCAGGTGAACCGAACGCTTTGGCGCATCATCGAGCACAACGTGCGCGTGCCCGAGCGCAACGCAGGGGACCTCAAGGCGCAGATGGCAGCACTCGGCCTGGGAGAGAAGGAACTCTTGAAGGTGCTTGAGGACCATCCGCCCGACGAGCTCGATCGCTATATGAAGGAGCTTATCGATTACAGCGAGCGGCTGACCCGCGAAGGCATCCGGCAACTACCCGAAGGCGAGTACGAGTTCGCCGACTGGAACGACGACGACGGCATCGGCAGCGGCCCGGTGAAGATCCGGGTGAAGCTCACTGTGAGGGGCGACACAATCGTCGCTGATTTCACCGGCACATCTCCGCAGACCGGCGGGGCGCTGCACACCAACTACTGGTTCACCGCGTCGTGCACCTACGCCGCCTTGCGCTCGGTGTTCGATCCGCGCATGCCCAACAACGCCGGTTTCTACCGCCCGATCACGGTGATCGCGCCGGAAGGCTGCTGGGTGAATCCCGTGTATCCGGCAGCCCTCGGTGCGCGCGGGCAGGGCGGGCACCGCGTACGCATGGTCGTGCTCGGTGCGCTGGCGCAGATGCTACCCGATCGCATGCCGGCATGCGTCGGCGGCTCAGAATTCGCGATCGTGATCGCCGGCCATCACACGAACCGCAAGCCGTTCCTGTATCTCGACTTCCACAACAATTCGGGTTTGGGCGGCGGTCCCGATCGCGACGGCCAGGACGCCGGTCCGTACTGCCTGGGCAACATGGCCAACACGCCGGTGGAATTGGTCGAGGCGGAGAATCCGATCCTGATGGAGGAATACGGGTTTCTTCCGGACACTGGTGGACCTGGCAAATACCGCGGCGCGCTGGCGCTGGTGCGAAGCTACCGACTGCTGGCGGATGAAGCGATGCTCCAACTGCGCTCAGATCGTGAGCGTTTCTCGCCGTGGGGCCTCTTCGGCGGGAAGTCGGGCGCATCGGCACGCTCGTACCTGAACAAAGGCACGGCGAACGAGCAGCGCATCCCGTCGAAATTCATGGGCAAGATCCGCCGAGGCGACGTGTTTCGCGGCGAAATGGCGGCCTCGGGCGGCTATGGCGATCCGCTCGAGCGCGATCCCGACGCCGTGCTCGAGGACGTGCGACAGGAGAAAATGAGCGTGCGCCACGCTTTTGAGGAGTACGGCGTTGTAATTTGCGCGGACATGCGCCGGCTCGACCTCGAGGCCACGAGCTCGGAGCGCGACAAACGCCGACAGAAGGACTGAAGCGAAGGAGGAGCATCCATGTTCAGACACCAGATCTACCAGGCGCTCGGTGCAAGAAAGAACGAATTCCTCGCGGCAGTGGAGAAGAAGGCCGTGCGCGTCGGCATGCCGCAGGAGTGGAAAGGCACGATCGGACTGACCGGCAGTAATTCGGCGCGCCCGGCCTACCTGCGGCGCGATATCGTGGAGAGTCTCGCCTCGGGCGCGCGCAGCTCGCGCAATCTCGTCGAGTACATCGAGGACATCCGCGTAGTCGTGAAGGAAGAGTACGGCGACGATTTCGATGCCTTGCCGATCAATACCTGCGAAGCGGCGCTATGGGCGAGCCTCGACACGTTCGCGACGCCACCGCTCGCCGGGCGCGGCGACAACTACCGCACGCGCTATGTCGCGCTCTACGAAGCGCACAGCGAGCACCAGGTCGGCTACGGCCGGCCCTTCCCGCCCAAGTTCAAGGACGTGTTCTCCGACCGCGCCAACATCGGCGGTGAGCTCGGCGTCCTCGGCCGCAGGCTCAACAACCTCGACGTGATCATCGCGTCGATCGAAGGCGCGCGCTACGAGCCGCACGGAATCAAATCGTTCATCGTGCCGCTCCTGACGAGCGCTGACGCCGAGCGCACCGCGTCCAAACTCGCGCGCGTCGTCGAGCGCCATGCCGACAGCGTATCTGCGCTGGTTTCGCTCGGCTACGATTCACCGGGCTACGGCTACGGCGAAAAGTCCGACGGTGTGACACCGGACTTGAAGGCTGCGATGGGCGCGCTTGCGCGCGACTACGAGATTCCGTACATCATCGACAACGCTCGCGGCGTTCCCTTCTTGGGCGCGCATCCGCGCAAGCTCATGGCGGATCTCGTGCTCTACAGCATGGACAAGGTGGCCGGCGCACCGACGAGCGGTCTTATCGTGGGTCGGCCCGAGTACATCATTCAGCTGCAGCGCACGCTCGGCTGGCACAGCGAGCGCTTCGGCGGTGGCGCGCTCACCTATGGCAAGGGCGCGCACGTCGCATTCGACCCAGGCCGCGAGGCGATCGTCGGGCAGTTGGCGGCGCTCAGATGGGTCCACGAGAACAAGCAGCGCATCCAGGGCGCGATTGACCGCCTTTACGACGTGCTACGCGACGAGAGCGAGTCGCTCGTGAAGACCTACGGCAACGGAATCATTCTTTCGAAGTCGTACAACGGCGGTGCGGTGGAGCTCAACTACGTCGATACCTGGAACGACGGCCGCGCCGGCATCCCGATCTTTTCGACCGAAGACAAGGCCGCGTCCATGAACCTGATCACCGCGGGCGTCGGCGCGCTCGGTCTGCTGCCGCCCTCCCCCGACGAAGGCAACGTCGTCCTCACGCTCGGCCGCGGGTTGCTCGACGAGAACGGCGAGTTCCTGGAGGACAAGGCGCGGGTCGCCGTGCGCGGACTCGTCACCGTGCTGGAGGTGCTGGGTGAGACGACGGCTTCGATCGCGAAGCAATAGATCACGAGATGATCAGGAGGAGGGCATATGAAACACACGGCTGGAGTTGTTGCGGCGCTGGCAACGATCGTCGCCTGGCACGGTGTAGCGCATTCGCAGACGAAGCCGGCGGCATTTCCCGTGAAGCCCGTTCGGCTCGTCGTGCCTTGGCCCGCTGGCGGCGGCACTGACATCATCACCCGCATTATCGCGCAGAAGATGAGCGAGAACATGGGCCAGATGGTCCTCGTGGACAACCGCAGCGGCGCCTCGGGCATCATCGGCACCGACTACGTCGCGAAATCCGCGGCTGACGGCTACACACTGCTCATGGGGAACACCGCCACCAACGCCACCAACGCGAGCGTGTACAAGAAGCTTCCGTACGATCCGCTGAAGGACTTTGTTACGATCTCACTCACGGCAAATTCACCGTACATCATGTCGGTGCACCCTTCGCTGCCAGTCAAGTCGGTGAAGGAGTTCATCGCGCTCGCGAAGGCACGGCCTGGAGAGCTCAACTTCGGCTCCGGCGGGGTGGGCTCGGCGCCGCACCTCGCAGCGGCGCTCTTCAACTATCTCGCGGGGATCAAGGTCACCCACGTCGCCTACAAGGGCGGGGCCGCACACACGCCTGCGCTCATCTCCGGCGAAGTGCAGGTCACGTTCACCAACCCACCCGAAGTCATGCCGCACATCAAGGCAGGGAAGCTGCGCGCGCTCGCGGTGACCTCACCCGAGCGTTGGCATAACGCTCCGGAGCTGCCGACGATCCGCGAAGCGGGTCTTCCGGCCTACGAGTTCACGATCTGGTGGGGTTTGGTGGCGCCGTCCGGTACGCCGGCGCCCATCATCGAGCGGCTTCGCGCCGAGCTTGTCAAAGCCGCCATGGAAACGAATGTCAAGGACAGCCTAGCGCGCCAAGGTGTAGACGTCGTCGCGAGCACGCCGGAGGAATTCACGAAGCTCATCCGCTCGGAGGTCGCGAAATGGAAGCGGGTCGCAGCCGAAGCGAAGATACAGCTCGACTGAGTCGTGCGGCGGAGTGCTTGTCGGCGCCGCTCTGTGTTTGTGCGAGAACGCCGTTTCACGCGCTCGTGATGTATTCGCATGTTGATTAGTTGAGGAGGAGGCGGTAATGCAATTCAAGACCAAGGTCCACAACGAGCCGCGGTTACAAGCCATGATGGCCCGGCGCGAGATTGACGCCATCATCGTGCGCGGCGTCGAGAACTCGAAATATTTCAGCGGCTTCTTCCACAACGGCGGCAACCTCGGCTATCGGCCTTTTACCGCGCTTCTGTTCCGCGATCCGCTGAGGGCGGATGCGATGATCGTTCCAGCAGTCGATCTGCACCTTGCTATGGAACGCACATGGATAAAGGATGTGCGCGCATACGTGATGTCTGAACTTAAGACGGATATAGACACGTATTTCTATCCGGACTTTCTCTCCGCTGCGAGGGCGGTACTTGCAGAGCGGAAGGTTAGTGGGCTTACGATTGGGACGGAGGGCGATAGCCTCACGGCTGGGTTCAAGAATCAGCTGCACGGGCTTCTTGAAAGCATGGGGTGCAGGCCGGTAGACGTGGCAGATGACCTGGAGCTTGTCCGTATGGTCAAAACGGCTGTCGAAATCGATTGTCTGAAACGGGCCGCCGATATCACGATAAAAGCCCACGAAAGCTTTCGTGCCGCTATCAAGCCGGGCAACACCGATGCGGACCTGTTCCGTGCGGCAGGGGCCAGGATGCTCAATGAAGGCGCCCATGGCATCAAGACCATCAATATCGCGTGCGGGCGTGAAACGAGCTTTTCGGCGCACAATCTCTTTCCCACTGGCCACGTTATCGAACGCGGTGATTTCGTGAAAGTAGATATGGGCGCGCTCGTCTTTGGTTATCCCGCCGACTTCGTTCGATCATATTTCGTGGGAGAGGCGAGCGAGCATCACCAGGAGATCTGGAAGCGCCTGAACGAAGTCCAGATCGAGCTCGGGCTATGGCTGAAACCGGGAATCACCGGCGGCGAAGTGTTCGAGCGCGGCTACAAGCACATCAGCAAGTACCTGGACAATTTCCCGCGCGAGTTCGTAGGCCACGGGATAGGACACGCGACGCACGAGCAGCCGAAGATGAGCAGGACAAACAAGACCGTCATAGAGCCAAATACGGTCGTTTGCGTGGAGTTCAGCTACTATCACGATGGGACGCGGCACCATACCGAGGACACGTTTCTCATCAAGGAATCGGGCGTCGAATGGTGGACCGAGAGCTGCCCGCGAGAACTGATCGTGGCGGTCTGAGTGGCTCGATCTTTAGGGCTTTCGGGCGAGCATCGGTATGCTTCATTTGGAGGTACACCCCAACATGCGAAAGCACTTCCTCTTCGCAACACTGAGTCTTGCGGCATTTGCGGGCGCAGCGTTCGCGCAGGAGTATCCTTCACGCCACGTCAGGATGATTGTGCCGTACTCGCCGGGCGGGAGTAATGACCTTATCGGCCGACTGATCGCGGGCAGACTCGCGCAGTCCATGCGCCAGCAGTTCGTGGTGGAGAATCGGCCGGGCGCGGGCGGTACCATCGGCGCCGCTATGGCCGCCAAGGCCGAACCCGACGGGTACACCTTGCTCGTTGCAAGCGCGGGTGCGATTACGACCGCGCCGAGCATGTATTCGAAACTTCCCTTTGATCCGCTCAAGGACCTCGCTCCGATAACCAACATCGTCTTGCAGCCGAATGTTCTGGTTGTCCATCCGTCGGTGCCAGTGAAAACCCTGAAGGAGTTCATCGCGCTGGCCAAGGCCAATCCGGGTAAGCTCTCTTACGGCTCGTCGGGGGTAGGAGCTACGCAGCATCTTGCCTCTGAGCTCTTCTCCATGATGACCGGATGCGACATCGTGCACGTGCCATATAAGGGCGGCGGCCCGGCCATGGTGGGCATCAGGAGCGGAGAGATCGACTTCATGTTCAGCGTTCTCCCGACCGCGGTACCTCTTATCAAGAGCGGCCAGCTTAGAGCCGTTGCGATGACCACGGCGCGGAGGGTGAAAGCGTTTCCCGATCTTCCGACCGTTCATGAATCCGGATTGCCCGGTTTCGAAATCTCCGGGTTCATCGGACTGTTTGCTCCGGCGAAGGTGCCGCAGTTCATCCAGTCAAAACTGAATGCCGAAGTAATGAAGGCCATGACTCCGGATGTCCAGGAACGACTGGTGGATCTGGGGCTCGAGGTTGATGTGGGTCCTCCAGAAAAGTTCAAGGCCTTTCTCAGGGACGATATTGCGCGTTATGCCAAGATCGTCAAGGCGGCCAAGATTCCGGTACAGTAACTGATCGTAGTTGAGCAGATCACTTGCCGCAGGGGAGCGCGCATGACATTCGCAATAGCAGGGCTTTGCGCACATACAGGAAGGATTGGCGTTGCCATATCGACTCGGCCGATCGGGGTTGGTGCACGTTGCGCATTCATTGCACCGAATTTCGGCGTTGTCGTGACGATGGCCTACACCGACCCGCGCCTGGGCGTGCTGGGGACAAACCTCTTGCGCAGCGGGTATTCGGCAAGAAAAGTGCTGTCTGAGATCGCCGCGAGCGATCCGAACATAGAGCATCGTCAGATCTGTGTGATCGACCGGGACGGCATTGCCGTGGCCCGCACCGGTAAGAAC
>WYBJ01000206.1 GCA_011525945.1 Burkholderiaceae bacterium
ACGAGGTTTGCACGGCACGACACCGCGCCCTCCTCTCCCGTCGGGAGAGACTGCACGACGGATATGTCGCGGCTTGCGCCCTGGAACGCTGTCGCACAGTCTCTCCCTCACCCCCAACCCCTCTCCCGATGGGAGAGGGGAGCGATGTGCGCTCGCTCTCCCATCGGGAGAGGGGCCGGGGGTGAGGGAGAGACTGTGCGACAGCGTTCCAGGGCGCAAGCCGCGACATACCCGTCGCGCAGTCTCTCCCGACGGGAGAGGGGGGCGCGGTGTCGTGCCGTGCAAACCTCGTTAGAATCGAGCTGTTCCCACTCTTCATTGCAGCTCATCATGAACGCCACCGCGAAACGCACCGGACCTCTTGCCCGTTTTCGTGTGCTCGATCTCACCCGCGTCCGCTCGGGGCCGACCTGTGTGCGCCAGCTCGCCGATTGGGGGGCGGACGTGATCAAGATCGAGAGTCCGCCCAAGCTCGAACTGGGCGATGCATTCGGTGGCTCGCGCCTCGGACCCGATTTCCAGAACCTGCACCGCAACAAGCGTGGCATGACACTCAACCTGAAGGATCCCGAAGGGCTGGAGATCTTCCGCAAGCTGGTCGAGTCCGCAGACGTGGTGGTCGAGAACTTCCGCCCCGACGTGAAAGATCGGCTCGGCATCGACTATGCGTCGCTGCGCAAGATGAACAAGCGCATCGTGCTGGGCAGCATCTCGGGTTTCGGCCAGGACGGCCCGTACGCCAAGCGCCCGGGCTTCGACCAGATCACGCAGGGGATGGGCGGGCTCATGGCGATCACCGGCATCCCGGGCCAGGGTCCGGTGCGCGCGGGGATCGCGGTGTCGGATTCTTCGGCGGGCCTGTTTCTCGCGCTCGGCATCCTCACCGCGCTGCTCGAACGCGAGGAAACCGGCGAAGGCCAGTGGGTCGACGTCTCGTTGCTGGGCGCGATGATCGCGATGCTCGACTTCCAGGCCGCACGTTATCTCATGAAGGGCGAGGTTCCCGAACAGACCGGTAACGACCACCCGACCTCGATTCCGACGGGCGTGTTTCCGGTCTCGGATGGTTACGTGAATATCGCCGCGGCCGGGCAGATGATGTGGGAGCGGCTGTGCAAGGGGCTCGATGCCGAGGCCTTGATGACGCGTCCCGAGTACCTCACGTCCGAACTGCGCTCGAAGAACCGGGCGGCGCTCAATGTCGATCTGGGCGAGATCACCCGGCGCTTCACGTCGAAGGACCTGATCGCGCGGCTGGAGAAGGGCGGGGTGGCGTGCGGGCCGATCTACACGATGGACCAGGTGTTCGCCGATCCGCAGGTGAAGCACCTCGGCATGGCGGCGCCGATGCACCATCCGAAGCTCGGCGACACGGCGCTGGTGGCGCAGCCGTTCAAGCTCTCCCGGCATCCATTCCGCATTCGCACGGCGCCGCCGGAGGTCGGCGAGCACACCGACGAGATCATGCGCGAGCTCGGCTACACGGCGGCACAGATCGAAGCGTACAAGGCGAAGATCGTCATTTGATCCGCCTTGTTGCGCGGCAAAGGAGACATCATGGGCACGACACAACGCATGGCCCGTTTCATCGCCGAAGCGAAGTTCGAAGACATCCCGACACCGGCGGTCAACCTGGCGAAGCTTTGTTTGCTGGACGCCGTGGGCTGCGCGCTCTACGGCAGCACCCGCCCGCTCGGCAAGATCATCACCGAGGTGGTCGACGAGTTGGGCGGCAAGCCCGTCTCCCGGGTGCTCGGAACGCGCATCGAGACCAACGCGGTCAATGCCGCCATGGCCAACGGCACGCTCGGCCATTCGGAAGATTTCGACGATTTCGCCGCCGGCCATCAGGCCGTCCTGCTGATGCCGGTGGTGCTCGCGCTGGGCGAGGAACGCCGTTCGAGCGGCAAGCAGGCGCTGCTTTCCTACATCGTCGGCTTCGATATCACCACCAACGTCACCCACGCCATGGGCGAGGATCACTACGGCAAGGGTTGGCACAACACGTCCAGCATCGGCACGCTGGGCTCGACCGCCGCCGCGGCGAAGATGCTGGGGCTCGATGAGATGCAAACGCGCATGGCGCTCGGCATCGGCGCGAGCCAGGCCGCGGGTCTGCGCGCCAACTTCGGTACCATGACCAAGCCCTTCCACCCGGGCAATGCGTGCCGCGCCGCCGTCATGGCGGCGAAGATGGCCGAGAAGGGCTACGAGGCCAACCCCGATGTCATGGAGCATCGCTTCGGCTACGCGGCCGTGTACGGCGAGCAGATGATGAGCCTCGCGAACTGCACGCGCCACCTGGGTCATCCTTGGGCGCTCATGGGCAGCGGGCGCGAAGTGGCCAATGGCATCCGCATCAAGGTCTGGCCCTGCTGCGGCGGCACGCATGGCGCCAACACCGCGATCACGCATCTACTGAAGAAACATCCAGTCAAGGCCGAGGAGGTCGAGCGGGTCGACATCGTCACCACGCAGGAGCCCTCGTGCATGGCGCCCAATCTGCGCTGGCCGAAGTCCGGGCTGCAAGGCAAGTTCTCGAGCTGGTTCACCGTCGCCTCGCTCATCGTCGACGGCGGCAGGCTCGATCTCGCGAGCTTTACCGACGCGGCGGCGAGCCGGCCCGCGGTTCAGGATATGTTGAAGCGCGTCACGATCGTGCAGGATCCCGAGCACGTCGGGCGCCCGTCGCGGGCGCGCGGCGGCTCGCACTGGCTCGATCTCACGATCACGCTCAAGAATGGCGAACGCCTGATCGCTGCACGCGTGGAGGCAAACAATGCGCGTGGCGATACCTATGGCTGGGAAACCAAGGAAGCCGTGTTCGACAAGTTCAAGTCACTGGCGACTTCGGTATTGAGTGCATCGCAGGCCGATGCCGCGTTAAACGCCATCATGGATCTGGATAAGGCGAAGGACGTTCGCGCAGTCGTCGATACGGTGATCGGGCAGCGCTAGCGTACGGCGGATTGCGGCTTTCGTGCATCGTCGTCGGGCGCGATCGCGCCGGCTCTGCCGCGGCCAAGCGGGCGTCAATCGGAGCTCTGGGCTCGGCATTCGATCGGGTCTGCGCCCTCGAACTGCAGTCGAAGATCCCGGCCCTTGCGCCGCACGGTGGTCGGGCCGTTGCTGTAGATGTCCCCGGATTCGGTCGATTGCAGCTTCAGGCGCACCGTCCTGCCGTTACGGATCAAAACGGCGGCGTCACGCGTGTCGAAGATGCGCAATTCGACCGGGACGCCATCCCGGCACATGAACTGGTCGCGCCGCTCGCCCTGGCGTACGGTGGTCTGATCGCCCTCGATCGACGGACCGGTTTCGCAACCCGCGCACAGTACGGCGGCAAGCGCGAGCAAGCCGATGATGCGCCCGCGCGGAACGCCGCTGCGAATTTCGCCACGGTCGCAACGCACGAAAGCCCGCGGGCGATCGATATAACCCGTGCGAAGGGTTGTCGCGGCGGTTCGAGCACGTGTATCGGCGCCGGTAAAGCGCGCGTCGTGGTGGCAATTCACGATCAATTTTCGCTCCCTCCGATGTGCATTCGAGGTGCTCCGGCTACTGCGCCTTGATACCCGCATCCTTGATCACCTTGCTCCACCGGGCCGTCTCGGCCTTGTGGTAGGCGGTGAATTCCTCGACGCTGCTGCCGACGATGCGCAGGTAGCTCTTGCGGAAGTGGGTCTCGGCCTGCGGCGTATGCAGGTACTGGACGACGGCCTGATTCCATTTCTGCGCGAGCGCGGCCGGTATCGCCCTGGGGCCATAGAGCCCATACCAGTTCGATGCCTTGTATCCCGGCACGCCGGCCTCGGCCACCGTCGGGATATCGGGTGCATATGCGGCGCGTTGCGCCCCGGTCGTGGCCAGCACACGCACCCGGCCCGATTTCATGAGCGGCAGGAAGGCGTTGGCTGAATTGAAGAATACCTTCACCTGACCGCCGATCAGGTCGGTGATCGCGGGGCCCCCGCCCTTGTACGGTACGATCAGGATGTCGACCCCCGCCATCGCCTTGAAGAGCTCCATGTTGAGGTGCGTCGAGCTGCCGATGCCGGAGGCGGCGGCGGTGATCTCGCCGGGCTTTTCCTTCGCGAGCGCGATCAACTCCTTGACGTTCTTTACGGGGAGCCCCGGATACACGGCGAGCAACTGCTCGCTCGCCGCAATTTCAACGATCGGTTGCAGATCCCGTACCGGATCAAAACGCAGGTTCTTGTAGATACTCGGCATGATGGCGATCGCCGAGCTGTTGACGAGCATCGTGTAGCCATCGGGTTCGGCGCGTACGACGACCTCGGTGCCGATGGTCGTTCCTGCCCCCGGACGATTGTCGACGATCACCTGCTGGCGCCAGAGTTCGGTGAGACCTGCGGCGAGCGCGCGCCCGACCAGATCGACCGAACCACCGGGCGCGTAGGGGTTCACCAGGCGCACGGGGCGCTGGGGAAAATCGTCCCGGGTCTGTGCGTTCGCGCCGCAGGTGGCGGTCGCGACCGCGGCCAACGTCAGCGCGACTGTCTTGAATCGTATGTACATGGGCATCCCGGATGGTGCTTGCCTGCGGTACGGATTCCTTACGAAGTGCTCGGCGCTCGCCCGAGCCCCGCCCAAGTACCTGCTCGCCATGCGGGAACGCCGCAGCTCCACCCTCACCCCCAGCCCCTACCCAGGAACCTGCCCGCCGCGCGGGCACACAACGCTCCCCTCTCCCACCGGGAGAGACCTATGCACCGCGCTGCGTTGCCGACTTGTGCCTGGAACCGGTAGATTGTGCGTTGCTTCGGA
>WYBJ01000207.1 GCA_011525945.1 Burkholderiaceae bacterium
AGCCGTTGCACACGCGCAGGCTTTCGCGTAGCGTCGGCCCTTTTCTCGCGCGATCTTCGCCGCACCGGCAGGTGTCGTGCGAGGTTTCGCCGCAGACAGTCGATGCGCTCGATCCCGTCTTGGGCGGCGGACGAAAGCCCGCCGCTGCGTTACCGGCGCCTTTGGAATTCGCTCGGCATCGGTTTCGTGCTGCTGGTCATCTATCTATCGCTTGCCGCCCCGCCGCGTGACCTCGACTTGCCGAACGTGTTCGACGTCGGCCACATCATCGCTTACTTTTGGCTCATGATCTGGTTCGCCCAGATTCACCGTGACGCGCGCCGGCGCTGGGCTCTCGTTGCAGGCTTCGGTGCAATGGGCATCGTGTTGGAGTACATCCAGGGCATGACCGGCTACCGCCAGTTCGACTACGCCGATATGGTGCGCAATTTCGCCGGCCTCGCGCTCGGCCTGACGCTGGCGCATACGTCGCTTCAGAACGCGCTCTACTGGGTAGAACGTGTCCTCGCGCGCCGCGGCGGTCGCTGATCAGCCGGCAGCATCCCCCTGCTTGCGCAGCACGGCGAGCAGCGCGCTCACGCTAAGATAAATTACCGTCGCAACCAGCAAGTGCCACAGGAAATGCGTACCGAGCGTGAACCGGTCGCATACCGAGGCATCGAGCGTGCGCACGGCTACGGCAAGCGCAAACACACCGGCCGCGAGCGCAAGATGGGCGCGCGCGGTCTTGTGCATCGCGAAGTGGTATACGCCAAGCGCACCCAGCAATCCGAGCGCTGGCGCATACACGAGCGATCCGTTGAGCAAGTGCGGAAACTGGCGCCCGTAAAGCGCGACGACCAGAAAGGCGGCGAGGATCGCACCGGCTGCAAAGGGCGCTAATCCCATCACGCGGCGCGCATAGAGCCACACGAACAGCAGCTGAAAGAGCACGATCGGAAGCTCGTCGAGCACGCGCGCCCGGGCGGTCGCGAAGGTGTGAAAGAGCGAACTGCCGATTCCGATTGCGACCACGAGGCTGAGGAGAACCCGCAGCGCAGGGCCGAGCGGGCCTGCTCGGCGGGCGGTGCGCCACAGCGCCCAGGCTACGATAAAGAAAGCGGCATTGGTGAGCGCGTTCGCCGGCTCGGCCCATAGGCCGGGCCCGACGCGCTCGCAGTACACGTCGATGTAGTCCGTCACTTCGCTTCCGCTCCTGACGCATCACCACCGTGCCCGCCATCGCGCGGGTTGTACGCAGGTCTGCCGAGTCTACTGGCAAGGCACTGGAGGGCCATTTTCGTTCCTTATCGATCCCTTGCCGCACGCCCGTGCGGCTTCCCCTCCAGGAATCACTTGACAGCTCGCACACGGCAGGATTACAAATAATGCATCGTTCGTATATCCGTGCAGGAGTTCGTAATTATGAACACCCTTACTGCGGCGCCCACCCCGACCGGCATCACACGCGAGCTCGCGCGCGGCAAGTTCAGCGAAGAGATGCTGACGAAGATGCGTGCGCTCTGCGGCACGGAGCTGCGCACCGAATCGGCCATCAACAACGAGTACGCAACGCGCCTGGCGATCCTGCGCTTCGCCGAAGGGATCGGCGACGACAACCCGCTCTGGACGGACGCCGAGTATGCCGCGCGTTCGCCCTACGGCATGCTCGTCGCGCCGCCGAGCTTCATCTTCGCGTGCCTCGCATCGGTCCAGGTCGGCTGGGCGGGTCTCGGCGGCTTCCATGCGGAAACGACGCTCACGTTCGAGCGCACCATCCGCGTCGGCGACAAGATCACGGCGCGAGTATTCTTCGACGGCTTCGAGGGCCCGATCGAGAGCAATTTCGGCGGGCGCCGCATCAAGGATTACGTGCGCCAGGAATACCGCAATCAGGACGACACCCTGATCGCGACGTTTGTCTGCTCGCGCATGCGCTTCGAGCGCAGCGAAATGCAGAAGCGCGCCGCCTCGCGCACCATCCAGATCCCGCACCCGTGGACCGAGGAGGAGATCGCAAGCATCGAGCAACAGGTGTTGGCGGAGACGCGGCGCGGTGCGACGCCGCGCTACTGGGACGATGTCAATGTGGGCGACGAGATCGACGTCATCACGAAGGGTCCGATCGGTCTCACCGACGAGATCGCATTCGTTGCCGCCGGCGCGGCACCGATCCCGCGCGTCGCCGCGCATCGGGTTTCGCTCAAACGTTATCACAAGCACCCGCGCTGGGCGTTCCGCGACCCGACGACACACGCGCTCGAGCCGGTGTACTCGGTTCACTACAACGATTATGCGGCCCGACTTCAAGGCGCGCAGGCGGCCTACGACGTCGGCATCCAGCGCACGTGCTGGGGCGTACACGCGCTGACCGACTGGATGGGCGACAGCGGATTCGTCAAATCGGTTTGGCAGCAGTACCGCTCGCACGTGTACCTGTCCGACGTGGTTCGTCTCGGCGGCCGCGTGGATGCAAAGGAGATCGACGCCGATGGCGATCACGTCGTGCGCCTGACGACGTGGGCAAACAATCAGCGCGGGCAGAACGTCATGCCCGGCACTGCCGTGGTTGTGCTACCGCAGCGCTCGGGGCGAGGCCAAGGCGCCGTGCGATGAGCGCGCAAATCACCGCAGCAAGCAATCCCAATCGGGTGCAAGACATGAAATCCGAAACGCGGCCGGATCTCGCCCCGCGCCCACTCCCGCTCACCGGCGTGCGCGTTCTCGATCTCGGTCAAGTCTTCCAGGGTCCGTATGCTGCCTTCCTCATGGCCATGGCAGGGGCGGAGGTCATCAAGATCGAGCCCCCGCACGGCGACATGTCGCGACGTCGCGCCCGCGACGGCGATTATCCGTTCCGCGCCCTGAATGGCTGCAAGCGCGGCGTGGTTCTCAACCTGAAGACCGAGCGCGGGCGTGAGCTGCTGCTCGACTTGAGCCGGTCGGCCGACGTGCTGCTGGAGAACTTCGCGCCCGCCGTCATGCCGCGGCTCGGCCTCGGGCCGGAGGACTTCTTCGAGGTGAACCCGCGGCTCGTGTATGCGCGCGCTTCGGGATTCGGCAGCAGCGGACCTTACGCGGACAAGCGCGCGCTCGACCTCACGATTCAGGCGATGAGCGGCCTGATGAGCACCACCGGGGAGCCGGGCGGGCGCCCGCTCAAGACCGGCGCTCCGGTTGCGGACTTCATGTCCGGCGCGCATTTCTACGGCGCGATCGTAACCGCGCTGTTCGAGCGCGAACGCACCGGCCGCGGGCGCGTCGTCGAGGTCTCGATGCTGGAAGCGCTGTTCGCGCCGCTGCTGCCGGCGGCAGGGCATGCATATGAGAGCGGCCATGCGCCGCAGCGCACGGGGAATCGGCACGTCGCGGACTCTTATGTGCCGTTCGACACTTTCGAGTGCGCCGATGGCTGGGTGACCATAGTCTGCGCCACCGACGAGCATTGGGCGAGGCTCACCGTGGCGATGGAGCGCAGCGACCTCGCCGCGGACGACTCGCTGTGTCGGCTGCACGGACGCATAGCGCGCATCGAGGCGGTCACCGACGAGATCGGCAAGTGGACCTCGGAGCGCACGCGCGCCGAGGTGAGCGCGATTTGCGAGCGGCATCAGGTACCGGCCGCGCCGCTACGCGACGTATCGGAAGTACTCGCCGATCCGCATTTGCACGCCCGTGGCTTTCTCACCAATCACCTCACCGATGGCGGACCGGTGGCGCTGCCGAACAGTCCGATGCGCTACGACGAGTCGGAACCCCGGGCGCTGAATCCGCCGCCCGCGCTTGGCGAGCACACCGAGGCCGTACTGACCGAGCTCTGCGGCCTCGATCGATCGGCGGTCGAAGAGTTGCGCCGAATGCGAGTCATCTGAAGGTTGATTCCACGACCACCGGAGCAGACACATGGGAACTGCCGGCACGCTGATCGTCGCAGCCGCGATCTGGGCAGGCGCGAGCGCCGTGTTCGCGCAGACCGCCTATCCGACGAAACCGGTACGCTGGATCGTGCCCTACGCAGCCGGCGGCGGAACCGACACCCTCGTGCGTGCGGTGACAGCAAAGCTCACCGAGGTCTGGGAGCAGCAGATCATCGTGGACAACCGTCCCGGCGGGGGCACGAACATCGGCGCCGAGTTGGCTGCAAAGTCACCGCCGGACGGTTACACGCTGTTCGCACCGGGTGTTGCCAACGCGATCAACATGACGCTCTTCCCCGGGCTCAAGTACGACATCGTGCGCGACTTCAGTCACGTCACCACCCTTGCGAAGATCCCGAACGTCATCGCGGTGCATCCCTCGGTGCCCGCGAAAGACGTGCGCGAGCTCGTCGCGCTGGCGAAAGCACGCCCTGACGCGCTGCGGCACGGATCGCCGGGGATCGGAAGTCCGCAGCACCTCGGCGCCGAGCTATTCAAATCGATCGCGGGCGTACGGATGGTGCATATCCCCTACAAGGGCGCCGCGCCCGCATTGGTCGATCTCATAGGCGGCCACATCGAGGTGTATTTTGGCGCCGTCATCTCGACGCTGCCCCATTTGCAGAGCGGCCGCGCACGCCCGCTCGGTGTCACTTCGCTCGAGCGCGTGCAGGCGCTTGCGCAAGTTCCGACGCTGGACGAGCAGGGATTCAAGGGTTTCGAAATCGCGTCGTGGGTGCTCCTGTCGGTTCCGTCCGGTACGCGGCGCGACATCGTCGCGACGCTCCATCGCGACATAACGCGAGTGCTCGCAGCGCCCGAATTCCGCGAGCGGATGAGGGCGCAAGGCACTCAGGTAATCGCCGACTCCACGCAGCAGGTCACGGCGCACGTCAAAGCCGAGGTCGAGAAGTGGGGCAAGGCGGTCAAGGCCTCCGGCGCGAAACCCGAAGGTTGACGTCGTTTGCGAGGGCGAGTCATGTCGTCAGCAGCACCGATCTGGGGTAAGAGCATCGCCACGGAAGATATCGGCGCCGTGCCGTTTCGGATGTACACCGAGCGGCCCCGTCGCATCGAGCACCTCCTTGCCTTGGGTGAGCGCTGGGGCGCGCGGCCCTACATCGTGCAAGGCGAGCGCACCGTCACGTTCGAGGACGTGCTGCGGGCCAGCGCGGCGAAATCGCAGGAACTCGCAGCGTGTGGGGTCCGGCGCGGTGAACGCGTGTTCATTCTCGGCTGGAACAGCCCCGAGTGGATCGTGAATTTCTGGGCGTGTGTTCGGATCGCAGCGCTACCCGTTCTCGCCAACGCATGGTGGAGCGAAGCCGAGCTGGACTATGCCCTCAATCTCCTGCGGCCTGCGCTCACCCTCGCCGATGCGCGCGGCGCGGCCAGAATCGACGCGCGCTGGCGTCGCGGCTCCTGGAAGATGCCGGATTGCGCGCCTGCGCGCAGCGCCGATGTGCCCGCCGCGGATCGGCTCGCGCCGGATGAGAACGAGCCGGCCGTGGTCATCTTCACGTCGGGTACGCAGGGAATGGCGAAGGCGGTCGTGCTTGCCCATCGCTCGCTGCTCGCGCAACTGCAAATGCTGCTGCACATCACGCGCCGGCTGCCGCACCAGATCGACGCGACGACGGGCGAGGTGAGTCTGCACACCGGCCCGCTCTTCCACATCGGCGGTGTGCAGGCGTTGCTGCGCGGCATCACCATAGGCAATACGCTCGTATTGCCGCGCGGCAGATTCGATGCGGGCGAAGCGCTGGAGCTGATCGAGCGCCACAAGGTGAGGCGCTGGAACGCCGTACCGACGATGGCGACTCGGCTGCTCGAGCATCCGGATGTGCCGCGCCGGGATCTAAGCAGCCTCGAAGCCATGACCGTGGGCGGAGCAGCCGTCCATCCGCAACTGCTGCAGCGAATGCGCACGGGACTGCCGAACGTTCGGCCGACCGTCGCGACAGGCTATGGCTTGAGCGAGAACGCCGGCCAGGCGACCGCGGCATCCGGCGCGGATACCGCCCTGCGGCCCGGCTCGTGCGGCAGGCCGCTGCCGTGCGTCGAGCTCAAGATCTTGCCGCGGCCGGGTTTTCCCGACGGGGAGGTGCTCGTTCGTTCGCCAACGCAGATGCTCGGATACTTCGGCGAAGCGCAGTCGCCGATCGATGACGAGGGATGGCTGCATAGCGGTGACCTCGGGCGTATCGACGCCGACGGCCATCTCTGGATCACGGGCCGGTGCAAGGATCTGATCATCAGAGGCGCTGAGAACATCTCCCCGGTTGCGGTCGAACACGCGCTCGAGGCTGTTCCGGGCGTCACCGAAGCGGTGGTGTTCGGTGTTCCGCACGCGGAGCTCGGCGAGGAGGTCGCGGCGGTCGTCGTCGTCTCGACCGATCTCACGTCACAGCAACTCGAAACGCGGTTGCGTGAGAAAATCGCTTCGTTTGCCGTACCGAGCCGCTGGCGAATCCAGAAAGAACCGCTCCCGGTCAATCAGACCGGGAAAGTCGACAAGGCCGCGCTGATGAGCGAAGCGCGCTTGGGGCGCGTATCGTGACGGGCGTGCTCTCTTCGCGCTCGGGCCGTACCTCGCAGCAAGAGTCTCGAAAGGGCTTGGTGATATCCGCAGTGACTGCCAGGAGGAATCCATGAGCGCGATAGCCGAGGTCGCGACGCGGCCGCAAACCGCGACGCCCGATGTCGTTGTCGACCTGTCCCGATTCGCGGCAACCATCGATGCCGCAAGGCTCGATCCGAACGTCGTCAAGGCGGTCAAGACCAATATTCTCGACACGCTGTCGTGTGCGCTGGCGGGATCGTCGGCGAAGGCGATCGCCGAAGTCGCTGGTCTCGTGCAGGAGTGGGGCGGTGCACGGCAAGCCGACTTGTTCGTGCTCGGCGGCAAGTTTCCCGCCCACCACGCCGCCTGGGTCAACGCCGGCATGTCGCACGCGCGCGATTACGACGACACGCACGATGGCGCCATCCTGCATGCGGGCGTGACGGCCGTTCCGGCTGCGATTGCCGCCGGCCAGTTGCGCGGCACGCTTTCGGGCGCCGACCTGATCGCGGCGGTCGCGGCCGGTCTGGAAGTGACCTGCCGCCTCGGCGTCGCCATTCAGGTCGACATCGTCGAGAGCGGCTTCATCTACACCTCGCTGCTCGGCTATTTCGGCGCGACGGCGGCTGCCGGACGTGCGCTCGGCCTCACCCCGGAGGAGATGCTCAACGCGTTCGGCATCGTCTACAGCTCGGTTGCGGGCAACCATCAGGTGACGCGCGATGCATCGCTCATGAAGCGCTTGCAACCGGGGCTTGCCGCACAAGCGGCGGTCGTGGCGGTGCAACTCGCCAAGCGCGGAATTCGCGGTGCACAGCACGTGTTCGAGGGCGCCGACGGCTTCTTCCGGGTTTATCTGCGCAACCGGGTCGATGGGAACGCGCTGCGCAACGATCTCGGCGAGCGCTTCGAGCTGCTCAACCTGAGCTACAAGCCGTATCCATGCTGCCGCGATACGCACACTTCGATCGACGCGGTGGTGCAGCTACGGGCGCAGGCGCCGCGGTCCGCCGCCGAGATCGAGTCGATACGCGTCGGCGTAACCGGGCCCGGCTATCAAATGGTTTGCGTACCCGAGCCGGTTCGCCTCGCGCCGCGAACGATCGTCGAGGCGCAGTTCAGCATTCCCTACGCCGTGGCCGCCGCCTGGATCGACGGTCCGCTCGGCATGCGCCACTTCTCCGACGAGGGGCTGCAGCGCGCCGACGTCCTGAGCCTCGCGGCGCGCGTGCAGCCCTACGTCGACGCGGAGATCGATCGTGAATGGAGCCGTTTCGTGCCGCCTGCGCGAGTGAGCGTTCGGTTCCGTGACGGGCAGACGGTGCAGACGCGTGTGGACCACCCCAAGGGGCACCCGCGCAACCCCATGACGGAGGCGGAATCCGCAGCCAAGACTGCCGATTGTGCGACTTACGCCGCAACGCCGATGCGAGCGGACACCGCGCAGCGTCTGATTGCGACGGTCGGCAAACTCGATGCGCTCGAAGACATTGCCGAGCTCATCAGGATCATGACTTGAACCGCAACGAAGGCGCGATCGACATGGCGCCAAGAAACGGCAGCGGGCCCGGATTGCGAGATTCGGCCGGTGCCCACGAAGTCCATCGTACCGTCGATCGAGTCACGCGCATCGTCGAGGAGGTCGTGTATCGGCCTGGAACGACGTTCGCCGAGCTCGCTCGGGCACTCGGTGCGCCGAAGAGCTCGGTACACGGCTTCATCCGCGGGCTGCTCGCCAAGGGATGGCTGTATGAGGCGGACCGTCGGTTCTACCTCGGTCCCGCGGTCTACAGCCTGACGCTCGCGAGCGGACATATCCGGGCTGGCCTGGTGACGCATGCGGACCTCGCCGCGTTGCACGAACAAACGGGCGCGGCCGCATTTCTCGGATTGCAAGCCGGCGATCACCTCATCTACATCGCGGAAGCGGGCAGCGACGCCATCGCAGGCTTCGAAGCCCGATCCAACATCCGCCGCTCGCTGCTCGCGACTGCCGGCGGCAAGGCGCTGCTCGCAGCGCGGTCGCCCGCCGAGCGCGAGGCGTATCTGCGCCGTCGCCGCAGCGAGGAAGCCGATCTGGTCGACCGGTTCCTGGAAGAGTACGAGCAAATCAAGCGCACACGCATTGCGACTAATATCCGCCTTTCCGGAACTCGATTGGCGCTTGCGGCGGCGGTACGCAACCAAGCCGGCGAGGCGGTGGCTGCCGTGACGCTCGTCGGCCCGACGCCAAACATCAAGCCGAAGGCGGAGAAGCTCGGCAAGCTGCTCATCCGCCACGTCGATTCGTGGTCGCAGCGGTCGATCAAACCACGCGAGGCGATCTGACGCGCCGGCCGCTCACACCGCTTGCAGCGAGGGGGCGCTCGATCGGTCGTGCGTGCCGGTCCCGTATACGGTACCGATGGTGTCGTGCGTTCGCGAGCGCCGCAGCGACACGGCTGTCGGCGAGCCCGACCCCCGCCGGCCTTCATCGCCCGCGAGCGAACGAGTAACATAGCCGCACGATCGCAGCAAACTCCCGGAGGACAAATCATGGCTATTGGACTGCACCAGATCTCGGCGCCCGTGTTCGTTCGTCATCTGAAGGGGATGGTCACCTGCCTGAAGAAGGCGCAGGCGCTATACCGCGAGAAGAAGTACGACGAGGCCACGCTGCTCGCCTATCGCTTCTATCCCGACATGTTCACGTTTGCCAAGCAGGTGCAGATCGCCACCGACCATGCGCGTACCTGCACCGCACTGATGGCCGGCGTGGACGCGCCGAAGATCGAAGACAACGAAAAAAGCCTGGAAGAATTGATCGGGCGGGTCGAAAAGTCGATCGCGTTCATCGAGACCATCTCGGCCGCTCAGCTCGATGGCGCCGAAGACAAGAGCGTGACGCTCAAGATGCGCGACCGCGAGCTCAATATGACGGCGCTCGAGCTCTTGCTCAACCGCTCGGTGCCGAATTTCTACTTCCACGCCACCACCGCCTACGACATCCTGCGCCATAACGGCGTCGAGCTCGGCAAGCGCGATTTCATGGGGGCAGCCTGAGCTGCACGGCGACACGCCATGGCGCCGGCCGGACGTTCCTTCGCGGCCTCGGCGCCGACGTGACCGGATGCGGATGAACCGAGCTCAGCCCTGTTCTCGGAGGGCGAAGGCTCGCTACCTGTCGAGGCCCGAACGATGCAATATGATCTGTTGTTGACTGGCGGCGAGGTGCTCGATCCCGCTGCCGGCCTGCGCGGCCCGATGGACATCGGCATCGCGGGCGGCAAGATTGCGGTCCTCGCGCCCTCGCTGCCGAGCGACCGGGCACGGCGCACGTTGAGCGTGAAGGGCCGGCTGGTCACGCCGGGCCTGGTCGACCTGCATGCCCATGTGCTCATCAACGGCTATGACATGGGTATCGACACCGATCGATACTGCCGCGCCAGCGGCGTAACGACGCTATGCGATGCCGGCAGCACCGGTTCGGCCAATTTCGCCGCGTTGCGCAGCGTGCTCGACAACCACGTGCGCACGCGTATCCGGGCGTTCGTCAATCTGTCGGCGATCGGCATCACCGGCATTGCGCGCAGCGGCGAGCTGGCGCATCTCCCCTATGCCGACCCGGAGGGCTGCGCGCGCACGATCAGCGAGAATCCGGATCTCGCGATCGGCGTGAAGCTGCGTTTCGGACCGGGGCTGGTGTGGGAGTATTCGGCCGAGCCGGTGAAACTCGCGCGCCGGACCGCAGACATGGCGGGCGGCGTACCGATGATGATGCACATCACCGACTCTCCCGTACCGCTGCCGGACCTCATCGCACACATGAAGCCGGGTGACATCGTCACCCACTGCTATCACGGGCGTAACCACGGCATCATGGGCCCGGAGAAGCAGTTCGTGCTCAAGGAGGTGGTCGAAGCGCAGCGCGCCGGCATCGTGTTCGATTGCGCCCACGGCCGCAGTCATTTCAACTTCCGCATGATCGAGAAGGCCCTGGAGCAGGGCTTCGTGCCCGACACCATCTCCACCGACTTGACGCTTACCTCGGCCACCCGAGGTCCGGTGTGGGATCTACCCACGACCATGAGCAAGCTGTTGCACTTCGGTATGCCGCTGGACGAGATCGTACGCCGCGCCACCGCGGCGCCGGCGCGCATCATGGGCTACGAAGGCAGTATCGGGACGCTCAAGCCCGGCGCGAACGCGGACGTCGCGGTGTTCGAGTTGCGCGACGGCAGTTTCGAGTTGCGCGACACCGACGGCAATACCATCACGGCGAAGCGCCGCCTGCTCGCGCATACGGTAGTGAAGGACGGGCGAATCTGGTACGAGCGCCCGCCCGAGTGATCGCATCGCGGCATCCGATCGACGGCGAATTCGGTTGTTGTCCGACCAAATGCGAACGGTTATCATTCCCGAACTGCAACCGGTAGCTCGCTTCGATGCACCCCGCCGCACGCCTCCAGGTAGCGCGTCGATCGTGACGTGGCCGGCTGCAGCGCGTTCGCGTCGTCGCGCCGGATTCGTCTCATGCCCTTGAATGCTGCGTCTTGCCGTCGCATCGCCGTAACCGCGGCTGTCACTCTGCACGTCTGCGCCCTGGTCGGCGTGCTCGCCTTGCGCCCCGTCGAGGTGCCAGAAACTGCCCAGCCACAGCCGATTCTGGTGCAGTGGATCGAACCCCCTCGGATCGAGCCGCCCAAACCGCTGCCGATCGTCGCACCCCCGCCGCCGAAGCGCGAGCCGGCGCCGAAGCCAAAACCAAAGCCAGCGAAGCCGAAAGTCGTACAGCCGCAACCGGCGCCGCTGATTACCGCCGCCGACGCCCCGCCCACACCGGAGGCGCCCGTCGTGGAACCGCCACCCATCGCGGCCGCCCCGGTGGCGGTGACGCCCCCGTCACCGCCCGCTTCCGCACCTGCTCCCTCGCCCGCATCGACACCATCGGCTCCGGTCCCAATTCTCCAACCGCGGTTCGATGTCGCGTATCTGAAGAATCCGCCCCCACCCTATCCGGCACAGTCACGCCGCCTGGGCGAAACGGGACGCGTGGTTCTGCGCGTACTGGTGACCGCCGCGGGCGCGCCGGAGCGGGTGGAGTTGCGCACCTCGAGCGGCTCGCGACGGCTGGACAGTGCCGCGCTGCAAACGGTTCAGCGCTGGAAGTTCATCCCCGCACGGCAAGGCGACACACCGGTATCGGCGTGGGTCCTCGTCCCCATCCTCTTCACCCTGGAAGGTTAGATCATGCAACCGGTGCAAGACCTCGGCATCGCCCATTTCCTCGCGCATGCGGACCCGCTCGGCCGCGGCATCCTGGTCGTGCTGCTCGCCATGTCGCTACTGTCTTGGTATCTCATCATCAGTCGCGTGCTGATTCATGCCCTCGATTGGTGGCGCGGCGAGAACTTCTCGCGCGCACTTGCGCGCATCGACTCGCTGCCCGCACTCGCGCGCTACCTCGACGAGCATCGGAGCAACGATCCGCTCTCCACGCTCGCGGCCGCCGGAGTCGACGCCGGTCACAAGTACGAGACTTTGCGCCGAAGCCGCCCGGCTGGCGATCCGACGCCGGGTGAGTTGCTGGTACGCGACTTCGACGACGCGGTCGCAGCCGCCGGCACGCGGCTCGAAAGCGGCCTGATCGTGCTCGCCTCGATCGGCAGCTCCGCACCCTACATCGGATTGCTCGGAACGGTATGGGGCGTCTACCACGCCCTGGTGAGCATCGGTCTCTCGGGCCAGGGCACCCTCGACAAGGTAGCCGGGCCCGTGGGCGAAGCGCTCATCATGACCGCACTGGGCCTTGCGGTCGCGATCCCGGCCGTGCTCGGCTACAACGCCCTGGTGCGCGTGAACCGCGTCGCCATGGGACGGATCACGAGCCTCGCCAACCGGCTCATCCGCACCATCACGACCGGCGCAGCTCCGACCATCGGATCGGCTCGTGCCGAGTCCGGCGCTTCGCCCGCAGCCGCAACCGGAGCACTCTGACATGGCGCTTGCGATCAGGGACAAGGGCGCAGCGGGAGCACCGCTGGCGGAGATCAACATGATCCCGCTGATCGACGTCATGCTGGTGCTGCTGGTGATCTTCATCGTCACGGCGCCGTTGCTCACCCATGCCGTTCGCATCGACCTGCCGCGCGTTGCGACCGAGCCGGTGGTGAAGAAACCGGAAGTCGTCGCGCTCGCGATCGACGCGTCCGGAGACACGTTCTGGAACGGCGAGCGCGTCGATGCGGCCGAGCTGAAGAATCGGATGGGCGCTGCGGCCAGGCGCGAGCCGCAGCCCGAGCTGCACCTGAGCGTCGATCGAACGACGCAATATCAGGTGGTGGCTGAAGTCATGGGCGCGGCCTCGAAGGCCGGGCTCACCCGCATCGGTTTCATCTCCGACCCGCGCGAAGCGATGAAGTAGCAGCGACTCGCCCGCTCTTGGCCGGTCGCTGCGTGCGCGATTACCGTCGCACCCCACCATATCGCGTGCACGGCCACCGCTTGTATTCGTAGCGCACGCGGTGAGACATCAGCGCAGCCCTCGGATGGGCACGTTCGGTGCGCTACGGCTCGGCCCACATGCGAAGCAGATTGTGATAGACGCCGGTGAGCGAGACGAGCGCCGCGTCGTCCGGTACCGCCTGCGTCATCTTGACGATCGCCATGTCGAGGTCGAACAGCAGGGTGCGCTGTGCATCGTCGCGGATCATGCTCTGAATCCAGAAGAACGACGCCACACGCTCCCCGCGCGTGATCGGCGCCACCCGATGCAGGCTCGTCGCCGGGTAGAGCACCATGTCGCCTGCCGGCAGCTTGACGCTCTGTACGCCGTAGGTGTCCTCCACCAGGAGCTCGCCGCCGTCGTAGCTTTCGGGGTCGACCAGAAACAGCGTCGCCGAAAGGTCGGTGCGGATGCGCACCGTCTGCACCGGATGCGTGCGAATGGCGGTATCGATGTGGTTGGCGAACGTCATGCCCACCCCGTACCGATTGAACAGTGGCGGGAACACCTGCTTCGGCAGCGCGGCCGAGAAAAACAAGGGACTGCGCGCGAGCGCCTGCAGGATGCGCTCGCCGAGCTCGCGCGCCTCGGCGCCGTCCTCGGGCAGTTGCTCGTTGAACTTCGCGCGCGCGGATTGATGTCCGGAGGTCGCGTTGCCGTCGACCCAGCGCGCCTTAGCCATTGCATCCTGGAAGTGAGCGAGTTCTTGCGCGTCGAGGAGGTTGGGAATGTGTAGGAGCATGATCAGAAGTTGTAACGTAGGGTCACGGTGGCGGCGCGCGGCATGCCGGGCAGGACGCGATTGGGTGAATTGTTGTAGCCGCCGAGGTAGTAGGTCTTGTCGAAGATGTTGAAGACATTGAGCCGTAGCTCGTACTTGCGCTGCACGTACGCCACGGTCGCGTCGAACACGGCATGGCCGGGCACCGCGCCATTGTTGGCGTCGGTGAGATTGAAGCCGGAGGTCGCCACGACCCCGCCGCCGACTTCCCACCCCCCGCCCAGCCGGTAGACCGTCCAGACACTGCCTTGCGCGTCGGCCACGCCCAACGGGGTGTTGCCTTCGTTCACGGTCGCACGCACGATCTTGCCGTCGTTGAACGCGACCCCGGTCAGGATCTCCCAGTTCGAAGTGATGTGACCGGCGAGCTCGAACTCGATCCCCTGGACGCGCCGCTTGCCGGCCAGCTCGAGCACGTCGGTAATCGAGTTCTCGATGCGCTGATTGGTCTTCTCGGTGCGGAACAGCGCGGTTCGCAGCTGCAGCCCGGGCGTGATGTCCCAGTGGGCGCCGATCTCGTAGTTGCGGTTCTCCTCCGGGTCGAGATGGAGTGTATCGGCGTTCAGGCTGGTCGAGGTGCCGCCGTAGACGCCAAGCTCGCCCGAAGGATTGAACGAATTGGCAACCGAGATGTAGTACGACTGGCGCTCGGTGGGTTGCCAGATGACGCCGAAGCGCCCCGACACCATGTTGTCCTTGCGGCTGAACGGTCCGCCCGTCGCCGTCGGCTGCCCGGTATTGTCGTTGATGGTCCGGACATCGGCCTTGTAGCGCTCCCAGCGCAGCCCCAAGAGCGCCTTCCATTGATCGGAGAACTCGATCTGGTCCTGCACGTAGAACGCGAGCGTATCGGCCTCGCCCAGCGCGCGCGTGTCAGGCGTCTTGATGTATGACAAGCGGGTGCCGGGATCGGGTCGGAGGAACGAGGTGAGCGCCGACGGCGCCTGGTTCCCGGGGGTCGCCGGATCGGCGTCAATCGCATAGCGGGAGCGATCGATGCGCTCGCGGCCGAGCTCCATGCCGGTGATCATGGTGTGGCGTGTCTCGCCGGTGCGGAATTTCCATGTCAGATCGGTCTGGTTGAAGATCGTATCGTCATCGTTGTTGCGATTGCGCCCGGTGTCGTGCCTGCGGTTGACCATCAGCAGCGACAATGGCGTAGCCGGTGTCACCGGCGCACCGTTCGCATCGCGGCTGTTCAAGGTCGCGATGGTCGCCTCCATGTCGCGCTTGAACTTCGCCGCCCGCAACGTGTTGTGGATGCTCAGCGTCTGGTTCACCCGGTAGTCGATGCGCGCGGTCGCGATATGGGTCTCGTGCTCGGTGTAGTCGTGGTGGGCGAAGCCGTAGTACTTGCGCGGCGACACCGGCGGCATTCTGGCATCGCCCCCGGTGGCGATCGACGTGAGCGTGGGTTGGCCGTAATCGGTGACGTCGTTGGTTTTCAGATAGTAATAGCTGAGCGAGAACTCGGCGCCGGTGCCGATGCCGAGCCGCAGGCTCGGCGCGAAGCCGCGCTTGTCGACATCCTGCGGAAAGCGGTAGCTGCCCGACTCCTCGGCCAGCGCAACCAGTCGGATCGCCGAGTTCTCGGCGATCTTCACGTTCAAGTCACCCGTGAGCCGCTTCTGGTCGAACGAGCCGAACTTCAGCGCGACTTCCTTGCGCGGCAACAGATCGGCCGATTTGCTGATCTGATTGATCACTCCGCCGCTGCCGCCGCGACCGAACAGCAACGCCGATGGACCCTTCAGCACTTCCACCGTCTCGGTGGCGAACAGATCGCGGTTGTACTCGCCCAGATCGCGAATCCCGTCGATGTACATATCGCCGTTGAGCGGAAAGCCCCGCAGGTACACGACCTGGTTGTTCTGCGTGCCACCCTCGGCCGCGGCGAAACTGATGCCGGGCACGGTGCGCAGCACATCCTGCAGGTTGGTGACGCCGCGCTCCCGGATCACTTGCTGCGGGATCGAATTGATGAACTGCGGGATGTCGCGCAACGGTGTCTCGGTGCGGGTCGCCGAACCGGTCGACTCGCGCCGAAAGCCCTCTTGCTCGCCTTGCACCCGGATTTCGGGCAGCTGAGTCGGTTGACTTTGTGTCTGCGCGAGGGCGAACTGCGAAGTCGAGAACAATGCGATTACCGCGGCCGAGATCGGGCGGCGCTCGGGGCATGCCATGACAATTCCTCTCCTGAATGCAACTATGCAGGGGCTGGCTGCCGGAAAGGGTCGCTGGCTGCTGCGGGGGGTCGTTTGTTGTTCGGCGTAGAGTCGATAGCTTGTTTTCTTCGAATACTCCTGAGCCACTCAGGCCGTAAGAATCAGCTTGCCGTTACTCGTCACGCGCAGCCGGTACTCGCGCTCGCCGTGAACGATCACCAGCTCCGCAGCATCGCCCAAGAGCTCGGCGCTCGCCACGCGCCGCAGCACCGGGCGAGCGCCTTGCGCCGGGGCGGGCGATGACGTATTCGGACCGGATCCACCAAGCGACTCCGGCCGCGATGGATCGGGTGAGCCGGGCGGCATCGGTGAATAATAATTGTTCTTATTTCTATCCGCAACAATTTTTGCCCCAGGAGACAACAACGTCGTTCGGACATCGGATGCGCTTCACGCCTTCGCCGGCATCGATCGCGCCGACCTCGCCAATGGCCGAAGGCGACATGCCGCAGGAGCGACGGTGAGACGCTTGCGAGCGATCGAAGCCCGTCGCCCACGGACACGCTCAGCCGAGCGGCTCGACCCGCAGCTTGGACGCAAGCGCGTCGAGCGCGCTGCGTAAGGCAGGCGGGACCGGAATACCGGCACGCAAGCGCTCTTCGCGCGCGCGCTGGCTGCCCTCGCCCGGTATGCGGATAGCATCGACTCCCGGCAGGCGCTCGGAGGCGCGCAGATCGCGCACGAGCGCATCCACCCGGCGCTTGAAAGCGATCACGTCGCCGAATGCCTTCGCGTCGATCGCGACGATCGCATGCCCGGTGTTGGTCGGCGTGGTGTCGTCGTTGTTGAAATCGACCACATCGCGGCCCATCGCCGCACCGTTGAGCGTACCGGCCAGCAGGCCGAAAACCAGCGCCAAGCCGTAGCCCTTGTAGCCGCCGATCGGCAGCAGAAAACCCTCGCCGGCGCGCTTGGGATCGGTGAGCGGCCGGCCGGTGCGATCGATCATCCAGCCTTCGGGCATCGTTTCGCCGCGCTGCGCTTTCGTCTTCACCTTACCGTACGCCGCCACGGTGGTGGCCATATCGAGCACGACCGGCATTTCCTCCAGCGCCGGAATTGCGACCGCGATCGGATTGGTGGACAGCAACATGTCGAGCCCGCCCCAGGCCGGCAGATGATTGGCGTTTCCGACCGCGAGGTAAAGCCCGATCATGTCGTGCGCGAGCGGCATGCTGGCATAGAGCGCAGCCGGACCGGCGTGGTTGCTCCAGCGCACGCCCACCCAGGCGACACCCGCGCTTTTCGCCTTGCGGATCGCGGTCTCGGCGGCAAAACGCATGACCAGGTGACCCATGCCGTTGTCGCCGTCGACCAGCGCCATCGCGGGCGCCTCGGCGACGATGCGGATCGCCGGTCGCACGTTGACTGCGCCGGCCTGGATGCGACGAACGTACTGAGGCAGACGAAATACGCCGTGACCGTCCGAGCCGTTCAGGTCGGCGCGCGTCATCAACTCCCCGATCACGGCGGCGTCGTCGGCGGGAATGCCGACCTCGCGGCAGACCCGCTCGATGAACGCCTGCAACCGCGCTGCCGAAACGCGCCGCACCATGCTCGCGTTATCACTCATGATCACCTCCCGCACGATGCGTGGTTCATCACGAGCACACGCAATCCACGATCCGTCACGCGCCGCCGGCCCACCGGTCGGGCAGGCCGCCCGAGCGCGCCAATTCGACCAGCGCGCCTGCGACAAGCCGCGGCGGCACGGCAACGGCGAATGGTACCAGCGCGCTCAGCGCAGGTGGCACGAAACCAGGTGACCGGGCGCGAGCTGTTTCAACGCCGGCGCCTCGATCCGGCAGCGCGCCTCGGCATAGGGGCAGCGGGTGTGGAAGTGACAGCCTGACGGCGGCGTGACCGGGCTCGGCACGTCACCTTGCAGGATCTTCTTGGCGCGCTTGATCTTGGGATTCGGCACCGGCACGGCTGACAGCAGCGCCTCGGTATAAGGATGCTGTGGGTTCGTGAAGAGCGTCTTCTTGTCGGCGTACTCGACGATGCGCCCGAGGTACATTACCGCCACATGGTGGCTGATGTGCTCGACCACAGCCAGGTCGTGGGCGATGAAGAGGTAGGACAGGTTGAATTCGGCCTGCAGATCGATCAGCAGGTTGATTACCTGCGCCTGAATCGATACGTCGAGCGCGGACACGGGCTCGTCGCCCACGATCAACCTCGGATTCAATGCAAGCGCGCGGGCAATGCCGATGCGCTGCCGCTGCCCGCCCGAGAACTCGTGCGGATAGCTCTTCATTTGCGCGCGGCGCAAACCGACCCGCTCGAACAGCGCCGCCACCCGCTCCTGCTGCTCGGCGCCTTGCGCGATGCCGTGGACCGCGAGCGGCTCACCGACGATCTCACCCGCCGGCATGCGCGGATTGAGCGAAGAGAAGGGATCTTGGAAAATGATCTGCATCTCGCGCCGGTAAGGTCGCAGATCCGTCTTGCCAAGGCGCGTGATGTCCTTGCCGTTTACCCGAATGCTGCCTTCGGTCGGATCGAGCAGGCGCAGTACGGTGCGCCCGACGGTGGATTTGCCGCAGCCCGATTCGCCGACCAGGCCGAGCGTCTCGCCCGTGCCGATGCTGAAGCTCACGCCATCGACCGCGTGCACGCGCCCGATCGCTCGGCCGAGCACGCCTTTCCTCACCGGGAAGTGCTTTTTCAGTCCCTCGACCTCGAGCAGCGCCACCGGAGCAGCCGCCGGCTGCGGCGTCGGTGTGCCGGCGCTGACGAGATCACGCACGGCGGCCTCCGTAGAGCTTCTCGGAATGCCAGCAGGCGACCCAATGATCGCTGCGCTTCTCCTCGTAGGATGGGCGCTGCGTGTGGCATTGCGCGTCCGCGTGCGGGCAGCGGGGGGCGAACGCGCAGCCGGGCGGCAGCGCGTTCAGCGCCGGAACGATCCCGGGAATCTCGGTCAGCCGCTCGCGCCGCCGCGCCTCACTCCCCGTCAGAATGCCCAGGCTCGGGATCGAAGACAGCAGCCCATGCGTATAGGGGTGAAGCGGCGTCTCGAACAACGCCTCGCAATCGGCCTCTTCCACCTTGCGCCCGGCGTACATGACGATCACCCGGCGTGCGGTTTCAGCGATGACGCCGAGGTCGTGGGTGATCAGAATCACCGCCGTGCCGAGTCTTTCCTGCAGCTCGACGATCAGTTCCAGGATCTGCGCCTGAATGGTGACATCGAGCGCCGTGGTCGGTTCGTCCGCGATCAGCACCTTCGGGTTGCACGCCAGCGCCATCGCGATCATCACCCGCTGGCGCATACCGCCCGAGAGCTGATGCGGAAACTCCTGCACCCGCTGCGTCGGCTCCGGGATGCGCACCAGACGCAGCATCTCGATCGAGCGAGCGAGCGCCTCCTTCTTGCTCATTCCCTGGTGCAGGATCAGCGCCTCGCCGATCTGACGCCCTACGGTGATGACCGGATTGAGCGACGTCATCGGCTCCTGGAAGATCATCGAGATCTCGTTGCCGCGGATGGCGCGCATCGCCTCCTCGTCGAGTTGCAGCAGGTCGCGGCCGTCCACTCGCACCGATCCGCCGACGATGCGTCCAGGCGGGTTCGGGATCAAGCGCATCAATGTCAACGCCGTGATGCTCTTGCCGCAACCCGATTCGCCGACGATGCCGAGCGTCTCACCGCGACCAAGCTTGAACGAAACGTCGTCGACCGCTTTCACGATGCCGCCACGCGTATAAAAGTAGGTCCGCAGACTGTCGGCCTCGAGGGCATATTCGTGCGCCGCCGGACGTGTCTCGGTCGTGTGCACCACCTGCGTCAGGGTTTCCGCCATCGCCATCAGTTCACGCGTTCGATGAGGTCGCCAATTTCATCCGCCAGCGCTCCCCGGCATCGCTCACGATTCGGGCCGCCTTCGAATCCCGGGCTAGCTGCGCTGGCGCGGATCGAGGATGTCACGGATCGCGTCGCCGAGGAGGTTGGTGCCGAAAACGGCCAGGCTGATCGCGATACCGGGGTAGATGACCAGCCACGGCGCCGTTCGCACGTACTCGGCCGCTGATTCCGACAGCATCCGTCCCCACGACGGATACGGCTCCGGAATACCCAGGCCGAGGAAGGAAAGCGAAGCTTCGGTCAGGATCGCCGAGCCGAGCTGCGCGGTTGCGAGCACGATGAACGGCGCCAGGGTATTGGGTAGGATATGTTTCACCGCGATGCGGGTCTCGCTCATACCGATGGCGCGCGCGGCCTCGACGAATGGCATCTCGCGTAGCGACAGGGTGTTGGCGCGGATGACGCGTGCGACGTGCGGGATCAGCGGGATCGAGATGGCGAGAATCGTATTCTCCAGCGAAGGGCCGAGCGAAGCCGCCATCACCAGCGCCATCACCAGCAGCGGCAGCGCCTGCATGATGTCGATGACGCGCTGGGTGACCAGATCGACCCAGCCGAGCAGGTAACCCGACATGAGCCCGAGCGCCACGCCCAGAATCCCGCCGAGCAGTGTCGAGCCTATGCCCACCATGAGCGAGATGCGCGCGCCGTAGACGATACGGCTGAAGACATCCCGCCCCATCACGTCGGCGCCCATCAGATGCGCCGCACCGGGAGCCGCAAGTGAATCCTCGGCATTGGTCGCGAGCGGATCGTGGGCCGTGATCCAGCCGGCGAACAGGGCGGCAAACACCAGCGCAACGAAGATCAGGCCGCCGACTGTACCGAGCGGGTGGCGACGACAATAGAACACGAACGTGGCGAGCTTGCCGTGGACGTTCGCCCCTGCCTTGTGCAGCTCGGCTGCATGATCGATCGTCGTCACCGCGCACACCCCTGAGAAGTGATCGGGTTTTCGATCGGCGCCCGGCATCTCGCGCCGGTACCGCCGGCGCTACGCATACCGGATCCGCGGGTCCAGCACGGCATACATCATGTCCACCAGGAAATTCATGAACACGACCACGACCGCGATCAGCATAACTAGGTTCTGCACGATCGGATAGTCGCGCTTGAGGATCGCCTCGACCAGAAAGTGCGCCACCCCCGGGATGTTGAACACGGTTTCGGTGATGATGAGCCCGCCGATCAGGAACGCGGCTTCGATGCCGATGATGGTGGTGACGGGCAGCACCGCGTTCTTGAATGCGTGGTAGTAGTTGACCGAACGCTCGGAAGCGCCCTTGGAGCGCGCGGTGCGGATATAGTCCTGCCGCAGGACCTCGAGCATCGAAGAGCGCGTGAGGCGCATGATGATGGCCGAGGCGCGGAAGCCGACGGCCGCAGCCGGCAGCAGGAAGAGCTTGAATTCGGCCCACAAGCTCTCCGGCGCGTTGGTGTAGATCGGAATCTCGCCGAAATACCTCACACACGCCATCAGGATTAACAACGCGAGCCAGAACGAAGGCAGCGACAGCCCGCTCAAGCTCACCACGCGTAGCACGTAGTCAAGCGGCGTGTCCTGGCGCACGGCGCTGATCACCCCGAAGGGCACCCCGAACAGCACGGCGAAGAACAGCGACATCACCGCGAGCTTGATCGTGATCGGAATGCGCGGTCCCAGCTCCTCGATCGCCGGCAGCTCCGAGACGTAGGAGATGCCGAGATCGCCGGTGAGAAGCGCGCTGATCCAGTTCCAGTACTGCAGCGGAATCGGCAGGTCGAGTCCGAGTTCCTTCTCCAGCGCCGCCTTTGCCGACGGGTCGATGAACCCCGCCGAGTCGAACATGATGTCGGCGATGTTCCCCGGCATCAGACGCAGCAGCGCGAAGATCACCACCGACATGCCGAACAGCGTCACCAGCATGAGGAGGAAGCGCCG
>WYBJ01000208.1 GCA_011525945.1 Burkholderiaceae bacterium
ACCGAGGCTGCGGAAAATGGCCGAAAAGCCGCTTCCAGCGATGCGCATCGCTGCCTGCGTCAGGAGCGTTCGCAGCGGGGTCGGGGTGCCGGGGCGGCGAGCGTTGAAGCTCTTGCGGGACGCTAATCGATGCGGATGCCGATGGTCCGGATGATCTTGCCGTAGCGCGCAAACTCCTCCTTGACGTAGGCGCCGAACGCAGCCGGGGCGAGGCCACCGGGCGTGGAGACGAGCTGGCGCAGACGCTCGCGGATATCCGGCGTGGCGAGAACGGCAACGATTTCCTGATGGATCTTCGTCACCACGGCCGCGGGCGTGCCTGCCGGAGCGTGCAGCGAATACCAGGAATCGACGTTGTACTGCGGCAGTCCCGATTCGGCAAAAGTCGGCACGTCGGGCAGATCGGGATAGCGCTTGGGCAGTCCGATCGCCAAAGCCCGCAGCCTGCCCGAGAGCACATGCGGGCTCGCCGAGGCGGCGGTATCGAACATCACCTGCACCCGCCCGGCCATGAGGTCGATATGCGCGGGCCCACCGCCTTTGTAGGGCACGTGCGTCATGCGCGCGCCCGTGAGCGCGTCGAACACTTCGCCCGCGATGTGCGGCGTTGCGCCGTTGCCGCCCGAGGCGAAGCGGATTTCATTGGGCTTCGCTTTCGCCGCGGCGATCAGCTCCTTGATGGTCTTCACCGGGAAGCTCGGCGCAGCGACGCATAGCGTCGGCGCGACGGCCAGCGTCGTGATCGGGGTGAAGTCCTTGATCGGGTCGTAGCCGGGCTTGCTGTAGAGCGCGGGTGCGAGCGCATGCGAGGCGATCGAGCTGAGGAGCAGCGTGTAGCCGTCGCCGGCGGCGCGCGCCACCAGTTGGGTGCCGATGGTGGTGCCGGCGCCCGGGCGGTTGTCGATCACGACCTGTTGGTGCCAGCGCTCGGTGAGCTTCTGCCCGAACAGACGCGCAAGCGTATCGTTACCCCCGCCCGGCGGGTAGGGCACGATCAGGCGCACCGGGCGGGTGGGATAATCGACGCTCGCGGCGAGCGCGCCAGTCGGGGCCAGCAGCAGGAGCAAGGCCCAGATGATCCAGGTCGTTCGCATACGCTTCTCCTCCAGGCTGAGACGCTCCGCTATCCAGGGACCTTCCCGCACCCGCGGGCACACGGCGCTCCCCTCTCCCCCCGGGAAGGGGTGGGAGGTGAGGGAAGAGACTGCACGACAGCGTTCCAGGGCGCATACCGCGACACCTTCGTCGTGCCGTCTACCCAGCGGGAGAGGGGAGTGAGCATGTTGTTTGGCGCGGGCGCGCTAAATAGCTCCGCTGCTTCGCAGTGTTGCCAGCTCGGCGTCGCTCTTCTCCAGCAGATCGCGCAACACCTCGTCGGTATGCTCGCCCAGCAACGGGGGTGCCTTCTCGTACCGGATCGGGGTGCGCGAATACCGGATCGGGTTGGCAACGAGTGGAACCCGGCCCGCGACCGGGTGCGGCAGCTCGATGCGCAAGCCACGATGCACCACCTGCGGATCGGCAAACACCTGGTCGAGGCGGTTGATCGGTCCGCACGGGATGCCCAGCGGCTCGAGCAACTGCATCCATTCGGTCATGGTGCGCTCTCGCATGACGGGCTCGAGCAGGGCTTTCAGCTCGGCGCGGTTGGCGACACGCGAGGGGTTGTCCTTGAAGCGCGCGTCGGTGACCAGCTCGGCTCGCCCGACCGCTTCGCAGAAGCGGGCGTACTGCGCGTCGTTGCCGATCGCGAGGATGATGTCGCCGTCGCTCGTCTTGAACGCATCGTAGGGCGTGAGGTTGGGATGCGCGTTGCCCAGGCGCCGTGGCGCGTCGCCCGATACGAGATAGTTGAGGTTCTGGTTGGCGAGCCAGCCGACTTGCGTGTCGAGCAACGCCATGTCGATGTGCTGGCCTTCGCCGCTCGCAGTTCTTTCCCACAACGCGCCCAGGATCGCGACGGTCGAATACATCCCGGTCATGAGATCGGCGACGGCGACCCCGGCCTTCTGCGGGCCGCCGCCGGGGAGATCGTCGCGTTCACCGGTGATGCTCATGAGCCCGCCCAGCGCCTGGATCATGAAATCGTAACCGGCCCGGTCGCGGTAGGGTCCGGTCTGGCCGAAGCCGGTGATCGAGCAATAGACGATACGGGGATTGAGCAGTCGGATCGCATCGTAGCCGAGACCATAGCGGGCGAGGTCGCCCACCTTGAAGTTTTCCAGCAGCACGTCGCAGCGCGCCGCCAGTTCGCGCACGATCCGCTGGCCCTCGGGGTTGGCGATATCGACCGCCACCGACTTCTTGCCGCGATTGGTGCACTGGAAGTAGGCGGCCTGCGCGGTATCGCGTCCCTGCGCGTCGCGCAGGAAGGGCGGCCCCCAGCCGCGCGTGTCGTCGCCCTTGCCGGGACGCTCGATCTTGATGACTTCGGCGCCCAGATCGGCAAGGATCTGAGCGCACCACGGGCCGGCGAGGATGCGCGATAAATCGAGGACGCGTACGTTGGCTAGCGGCAGCATATCGATCGTCAGCGAGAAGCGCGTCGATCGTGCCGGCAAACACGCGCAGTGTCAAATCGGGCGTGCACGGATCGTACGCGCGGCTGCGCACACGTGCCGCCGGCTCAGCGAACCGGACGGCCGATCGCGCAAGCGCGCTGTGGCCAGCGCGCTTGCAGTATTCGCTCAGCCGCAGATGCGTTGCATCAGCCGGCGCAGAAACGCCTCGCATTGTGCGAGCTGATCGAGGCTCACGTACTCGTTTGGCTTGTGCGCTTGCGCGATGCTGCCCGGTCCGCAAACGACCGCCGGCATGCCGGCTTGCTGGAAAAGCGAGGCTTCCGTGCCATACGAGACCTTGCCGATATCGCGAAACTCGGTGAGCCCGAGCGCGAGGCGAGCGGGCGTCGATTCGCTGGCAACGTCCAGGCCCGGCATGACGGAGAGCACTTCCCATTCGAAGCCACTGGCCGGATCGACGCGCTGCATTTCCGGCAGCAGATGCTCTTCGGCAAAGCGCCTGACGTCCTCGAACAGTGCCGTCGGGTCATCCCCCGGCAGGTGGCGGAACTCGAAATCGAAGCTGCATTCCTTCGGTACGATATTGAGTGCTGTGCCGCCGCGGATGACGCCGGTGTGCACGGTGGTATGGGTCACGTCGAACAGCGCGTCGTGCGGCCCGCGGTCGCGGAAGCGCCGCGCCATGCCCTTGAGATACGCGATGATTTCCGCCGCCGCCTCGACCGCGTTTACGCCCTGTGGCGCGTAAGCCGAGTGGCACGACAGACCGCGTACCGTGCAGCGGTAGCCGTGCTTGCCCTTGTGACCGATCACGACCCGCATGCTGGTCGGCTCGCCGACGATGACCGAATCGGGCTTGATACCGGCGTGCCCCAGGTCGGCGATGAGATCGCGCACACCGATGCAGCCGATTTCCTCGTCATAGGAGAACGCGAAGTGCAGCGGTTGGCGTAGCCCATTGGCGACGAACTCCGGCGCGAGCGCGAGTGCGGCACCGACGAAACCTTTCATGTCGGCGGCGCCCCGCCCGTACAAGCGATCGTGCGCGATCTCGGCGCGGAACGGATCGGTGTCCCAGGTCTGGCCGTCGACCGGCACCACGTCGGTATGTCCCGAGAGCACCACACCGCCCGGCTGCTCCGGGCCGAGGCTCGCGAACAGATTGGCCTTGCGCCGCTCGCTGTCGTAGGTGAGCCGGCAGCGTGCGCCGAGCGCCTGAAGTTGCGCGCTCGCCCACTCGATCAGCGCGAGGTTCGAATCCCGGCTCACGGTGGAGAAGCCGATGGTGCGGGCAATCGTGTCGACCAGATGTTCGGATGGCGCGTCCATGAGGGCTTCCGACTCCTCGCCGCATCGATTGATGCGACGCGTCGAGGATAGGTCGGCTGCTTCCATTGTGTCAAACGCGCGCGGTCGCAATGCGGGCCGCGCGCATCGAGAATGCGCACCGGCCCGGGCAGCGAGGTCCGGTCCTCGCCGCGGTCAGTGTCCTTTCAGTACCGTGCATGCGATTGCGTACCCGGGTTGGCGACGCGAATAACGTTGTACGGCTGTGGTAGGCTTGCGCCAGCCGTTCGGGCATTCTGGGGGAGCGCCATGGCCTTGCGATTTCTCGTTGCGGTTCTCGTGCTCGTCTTTGCCGTCTGCAGCCACGCCCAGCAGATCGCCATCGGTCTGGGCGGCGATGTGACCTCGATCGACCCGCACTATCACAACCTCACGCCCAACAACAACATCGCCGACCATATCTTCGGCACCCTGGTGCAGAAGGACGAAAGGCAGCGGCCCAAGCCGGGGCTTGCGGAATCGTGGCGGCCGATCGACGACTTGACGTGGGAATTCAAGTTGCGCAAGGGTGTGAAGTTTCACGATGGCTCCGATTTCACCGCCGAGGACGTTGCATTCTCGATCGAGCGCACCGGCAAGGTCGTTGCGAGTCCGGGGCCCTTCACCATCTACACCAAGCAGGTGACCGAATCGGTCATCGTCGATCCGTGGACGATCCGGCTCAAGTCATCCGCCCCGTATCCCAACATGGCGATCGACATATCGACCGTGCAGATCGTGTCGAAAAAGGCCGCTGCCAACGCCACCACGGACGATTTCAACAGCGGCAAGGCGGCGATCGGTGCAGGGCCGTACAAGCTGGTGCGCTACGTGCGCGGCGACCGCATCGAGCTGGCGCGTAACGACGCCTACTGGGGGCCGAAGCCGCACTGGCAGCACGTTACCTTCCGCGTTCTGACGAGTGACCCGTCGCGCGTCGCAGCCCTGCTCGCGGGCGACGTGCAGGCGATCGAGAACATTCCGACCGCGGACATGGCGCGGCTCGCGAAGGATCCGAACTTCGCCATCTTTCGCACGGTGTCGAATCGGGTCATCTATCTGCACATGGATTCGAATCGCGACAATTCGCCCTTCGTCACCGACAAGGCGGGCAAGCCGATGCAGCGCAATCCGCTCAAGGACGCGCGCGTGCGCCACGCCATGTCGAAGGCGATCAATCGCGCGGCCATCGTCGATCGGGTCATGGAAGGGCTGGCGATTCCGGCCGGACAGCTGCTTCCCGATGGCATGTTCGGCACCAACCCCAACGTCAAGCCCGACGCCTACGACCCCGACGGGGCGAAGAAGCTGCTTGCCGAGGCGGGCTATCCCGACGGCTTCGGCCTTACCATTCACACGCCCAACAACCGCTACGTGAACGACGAGCAGATCGCACAGGCGGTCGCTCAGATGCTTACCCGCGTCGGCATTCAGACCAAGGTCGAAGCGATGCCGTCGAACATCTTCTTCTCGCGCGGCAGCAAGCTCGACTTCAGCTTCATGCTGGTGGGCTGGGGCGCCGACACGGGTGAGGTCTCGTCGCCGCTCAAATCCTTGCTCGCGACCTACAGCAAGGAAAAGGGCATGGGCGCGGCCAACCGCGGCCGCTACTCCAATCCGAAGATGGATGCGGTGCTCGCGCAAGCGCTCGCGACCGTGGACGACGGCAAGCGCGAGAAGTTGTTGCAGCAGGCGGTCGAGATCGCCATGACCGACGTGGGTGTGATCACGACGCACTTCCAGGTGAACACTTGGGCCGTGCGCAAGGGCATCGCGTATACGCCGCGCACGGACGAGCGCACGCATGCATTCGGATTCGTGCCCGTGAAGCAGTGACGAGTGAAGGCTGAAAATCCGCGTTAGCGCAGCGCACCCGTGCTCACCTATATTCTGCGCCGCCTCGCCGCGAGCGCGGTCTTGCTGCTGGTGATGTCGCTGCTGGTGTTCGTCGGCGTCTATGCCATCGGTAATCCAGTCGATCTGCTGATCAGCCCGGAAGCCGACCAGAAGGAAATCGAGCGCGTGATCGCGGCACTCGGCTTGGACAAGCCGCTCTGGCAGCAGTACCTGATCTTCCTCGAGCGCGCACTCTCCGGGGATCTGGGCCGCTCGTTCGCGTTCCACACGCCTGCGATCGATCTCATCTTGAGCCGCATGCCGGCGACGCTCGAGCTCGCGCTGGCGGCCATGTTAATTGCCATCGCGGCCGGCATCCCGCTCGGGCTCTACGCGGGTCTGAAGCCCGATTCGCTTATCGCCAAGTCGATCATGGCGGGCTCCATCTTCGGCTTCTCGCTGCCGACTTTCTGGGTCGGGCTCATGCTCATCATGCTTTTCTCCGTGCACCTCGGCTGGCTGCCCTCGACCGGGCGCGGCGAGACGGTGGCGCTGTTCGGCGTGCAGTGGAGCATCTTCACCTGGGATGGGCTGCGCCATCTCGCCATGCCCGCCTTCAACCTGGCGCTGTTCAAGCTCTCGCTGCTGATCCGGCTCACACGCGCGAGCACCTGCGAGGCCTTGCTGCAGGACTACGTCAAGTTCGCGCGCGCCAAGGGGCTGCGTATGCGCCGCGTGGTCGGCGTGCACGTGCTCAAGAACATCATGATCCCGATCGTCACCGTGATCGGGTTGGAGTTCGGTTCGGTGCTCGCGTTCTCGATCGTTACCGAGACCATCTTCGCCTGGCCGGGCATGGGCAAGCTCCTGATCGACTCCATCCAGGTGCTCGACCGGCCGGTGGTGGTGGCGTATCTGCTGGTGATCGTGATCGTGTTCGTGTTCATCAACCTGCTGGTCGACCTGGTGTACTCGGCGCTCGATCCGCGCGTGCGACTGGCGCCCGGACATGCTGCAGGCTGAGCTTCCCGGCGCTCGCGCCGAGGTCGAATCGCTTGCTTCGCTGCAGCACGCCGAAACGCCGCTCAAGCGCTTCGTCGCGCTGTACGCCGAAAGCCGCCTCGCCCTGGTCGCGGCGGGCGTGCTCGTGCTGATCGTCGCAGCCGCCATCGCTGCGCCCTGGCTCGCGCCGCAAAACCCGTACGATCTGCAACAACTCGACGTCCTGGATGCGCGCCTGCCCCCGGGCGAAAAAAGCGCCGCCGGCATGACCTTTTGGCTGGGGAGCGACGCGCAAGGCCGCGACATGCTGTCGGCGATTCTGTACGGGCTGAGGATCAGCATCGGCGTCGGCGCGATCGCGACCGTCGCGGCCGTGGCGATCGGGCTCTCGCTCGGCCTCGTCGCCGCCTACGCCGGCGGGCGCACCGAGTCGCTCGTCATGCGCGTGGTTGACCTGCAGCTCTCGTTTCCCTCCATCCTGATCGCACTGGTGCTGCTCGCGGTGGTCGGCCAGGGTGTGGACAAGATCATCGTCGCGCTCATCACGGTGCAGTGGGCCTACTATGCACGCACGGTACGTTCGTCCGCGCTGGTGGAGCGCAACAAGGAATACGTCGAGGCCGCGCGCTGTCTGCGTCTGTCGAGCGCGCGCATTCTGTTTCGCCACATCATGCCCAACTGCCTGCCGCCGCTCATCGTGGTGGCTACGGTGCAGGTCGCGCATGCCATCGCGCTGGAGGCGACGCTGTCGTTCCTCGGTCTGGGACTGCCGATCACGCAGCCCTCGCTGGGGCTGCTCATCGCCAACGGGTTTTCCTACATGCTGAGCGGCAAGTACTGGATCAGCTTCTATCCGGGTGTGGCGCTGCTCGTGACCATCATGGCGATCAATCTGGTCGCCGATCAGCTGCGCGACGTGCTCAATCCGCGTCTGGCGCGCTGAGCGCCGCGTTCACGCTTTCGTTTTCAACGCCTCGGCGCGTATGCCGGACAAGGTCGCGCGTGGCGTGATCGCGTCCGGATCGATGCGAATCTCGATCACGGCGGGTTTGCCCGAGGCGAGGGCGCGTTCCAGCGCCGGCTCGAACTCCGAGGTGGCGCACACCAATTCCCCGTGCGCGCCGTAAGCACGGGCGAGCGCGGGGAAGTCCGGATTGCGCAAGCCCGTACCCGCTATGCGACCTGGATACTCGCGTTCCTGGTGCATGCGGATCGTACCGTACATGCCGTTGTTGATGACCAGGACCACGATCGGCAGGTCGTACTGCACCGCGGTTGCGAGCTCCTGGCCGGTCATCATGAAGCCGCCGTCGCCGCAGAAGGCAAGCACCGGTCGGTCGGGATGGACGAGCTTCGCCGCCACCGCCGAAGGAACGCCGTAGCCCATCGCGCCCGAGGTCGGTGCGAGCTGGGTGCGAAAGCCCGTGTAGCGATAGAAGCGGTGCACCCAGATGGCGAAGTTGCCGGCATCGTTGGTGACGATCGTCTCGGGCGGCATGCGCCGGTTGAGAATCATCATGATCTCGGCGAGATTGACAGCACCGGGCATGGACGTGGGTTGCTGCCAGCGTTCGAAATCGCCGCGTGCTTGCGCCGTCCACGCTTCCCACGCCTTCGCATCGACCGGCGCTAGCGCCTTGGCCGCGGCCGAGAACTCCGGCATGCCGGCATTGATCGGAAGCTCGGCCTGATACACGCGGCCGAGCTCCTCGACACCGGCGTGCACATGAATGAGCTTCTGCCTGGGACACGGCACGTCGAGCAAGGTATAGCCGTTGGTGGTGAATTCGCCCATGCGCGCGCCGATCACCAGCAGCAGGTCGCAGTCGCGCGCGCGCGCCTGCAGCGCCGGATTCATACCGACCGCGATGTCGCCGACGTAGTGCGGATCGCGATTGTCCAGCAGGTCCTGGCGCCGAAAAGCGGCCGCCGCGGGCAGATTGTTCGCGGCGATGAAGGTCTTGATGTCCTCGCACGCCTCGCTCGACCAGCCGTTGCCACCGAGCACGACGAGCGGCTTGCTGGCCTGCGCGAGCAGCGTGCGCAGGCGGTGCATGTCTTCGGCCCCGGCGTGCGCGGCGACGCGCTTGTACGGCGCGGTGTCGGCCACCGCCGCGGTGTCGGTCAACATGTCCTCGGGCAGCGCGAGCACCACCGGACCGGGTCTTCCGGCCACTGCGGTGTGAAAAGCGCGGCTGACGAATTCCGGCACGCGATCCGGCCGATCGATCGATGCGACCCACTTCGACAGGGGGCCGAACATGCGGCGAAAATCGACTTCCTGGAACGCTTCGCGCTCGACCGCATCGGATCCGACCTGGCCGATGAAGAGAATCATCGGGGTGGAATCCTGCTTGCCGGTGTGGACGCCGACGCTCGCGTTGGTCGCACCCGGACCGCGCGTCACGAACGCGATACCAGGGCGCCCGGTGAGCTTGCCGTACGCCTCGGCCATGTTGGCGACGCCGCCCTCCTGGCGACACACGATGAGGCGAATGTCGCGATGGTCGTGAAACGCATCCAGGGCGGCAAGATAGCTTTCGCCCGGAACACAGAAGACGGCGTCCGCGCCGTGCACCTTGAGCGCATCAACCAGCAGTTTGCCGCCGCTGCGCGCGGCATGAGCACGATCGTTCACGCGTTGTCCTCCGATTCGCAGGTGTATGATAACAGCCGGTTGTCGTCTGTTTGCTTTGCGCACGGCGGCCGCAAGGCTCGCGCGCTTTTCGGCGTCGTTCGCTCACCGAGGAGATCATCATGCTCACCCAGCGCCTGGCCGAATTCGCGATCGAAACCAAGTCATCCGGTGTTCCGGGTGATGTCATGGATGCCGCACGCGATGCCCTGATCGATACGCTCGGCTGCGGCATCGTCGGTTCGACCGAGGAAGTGGGCGAGATAGCGCTGCGATACGTCTCGGGCATGCAAGCGCGCCGCGAGGCCTCCGTGTGGGGCACGCACGTCGCGACCACGATGGCCGAGGCGGCATTCGTCAACGGCATCCTTGGGCACGCGCTCGATTTCGACGACGTGCACGCAGCCGTGCACGGACACCCCAGCACCACCATGATTCCCGCGGCGCTCGCGGTGGGCGAGGCGAACGGCGCATCGGGTGAGTCGCTGGCTGCAGCCTATGCCGTCGGGCTCGAAGTGGCCGCCAAGCTGGGCATCGCGTTCGGCAACGGCCACTACCAGCGCGGCTGGCACAGTACCGCCACCGCGGGGATATTTGGCTCCACCGTCGTCGCCGCGCGCCTGCTGGGACTTCCCGTGCCGCAGTTGCGCCATGCGCTCGGCTTGGCTGCCTCGCAGGCTTCGGGGCTGCTGAAGAACTTCGGCACCATGACCAAGCCCTTCCACGCCGGCCATGCCGCGCGCTGCGCGGTGCAATCGGCGCTGCTCGCCCGCGCCGGGTTCACCGCCGACACGTCGATCTTCGACGGTGATGACAGTTTTCTGCGCACCTACGGCGAGAAGGATTCGCAGCCGCTTGGGCCGCTGCTCGATCGCCTGGGCACGCCGTGGGAAGCGCTCGATCCGGGAATCAGCTTCAAGCGCTGGCCATGCTGTTACTGCAACCATCGTTCGATCGGCGTGCTGCTGCAGATGATCGAGCGCCACGGTATTCGTGGCGAGGACGTGCAGGCGGTCGAGATCGGTTTTCCGCCGGGCAGCGACACCGCGCTCATCCACACCAATCCGCAGACTGGTCTCGAAGGCAAGTTCAGCATCGAGTACGTCGCCGCAGCCTGCCTGCTCGACGGCAAGGTCGGAATCGATACGTTCACCGACGTGATGGTGAACCGCCCCGAGGTGCGCGCGCTCATGCACAAGGTGAAGCGCTATCGCATCCAGGACAGCAAGATGTATTCGGGCTCGGTCGGCTACAACGATGTCATGGTGCGCACCGGCCGGGGCGAGCAGCGCGTGCGCGAGGACCGCGCACCGGGCTCGCGCGCCTGGCCGATGAGCGCCGCCGAGCGCGACGAGAAGTTTCTCGACTGCGCCGGGCGCGTGCTCGGTGATGTCGGCGCGCGCAGGGTGCTCGATCTCGCGATCGGAATACGCGGTCTCGACGACGTGGGCAAGCTTGCGCGCGCGATGGTGCCGGCCGAATCCGCCGCGCGTGTCGACCGCGGCGCGAGCGCCGTGTTGGCGAAGTAGGTCGATTACGTCGGACCGCTGCAATGCCGGACGAGAAGTCCTACGCGCGCATCACGCGCAAGGATCTCAAGCGGCTGCTCGCGATCGCCCGCATGGAGCGCGAAGACTTCTTCTCCCGGCACAAGGAGTACGCGATCCTCTATCGCCGGCGCGTACTGTGCACGGCGCTGTGCGGGGGTGCTGCGCTGCACTTCGCCAATGGCCAGACGGGCGTGCGCGCCTTCGACGTATTCACGTTCTTCGCCGAGCATCCGGAGGCGTCGTTTCCGCACTGGCACGAAGAGCGCTACGACTTCGGGCCGAGTCGCAAGTTCGGTCGGCTGCCCGGCGCGCCGGAATCCTTCCGCGGGCGGCCGGTAGATCTTGCCGGCCGCTCGATCGATGCTTCGGCGACCGACGACCCGGTCGAGGCGCTGCAATACTACCTGCGCCGGGGCAATTCGCCGGTGGCGCGGCGCCTGGCCGAGCAGGCGGTGGTGCTGCTCGAGCCGGAAACGCTCATGGGCTACGAGGCGTGGCCGACACTCGTGCCCGCGCGCCCGGCTCCGATTGGCGCGCAATGACTCGAGCCAGGCATCGGCAAGGACAAGGCCCGTGCGTCCGGCGAGCGCCAGTCGGTACGAGTCGCGTACCGATCGCATGATGGCGACCGCCTCGCGGACGCGTAAGGCCGGCGTCGAGCCGCCCGCGCGTGCGCGCTCGACGCGCCCGCGTGGCGCCGCGAAACCTGGCGCCGAAACCACCGCGCGGGCCCGCCGTCGGGTTGTATTCACCATCGGCCATTCCACCCGGTCCCTGGACGATTTCATCGCCATGCTGGCGGGGCACGGCGTTGAGCGGCTGGTCGACGTGCGCACGGTGCCGCGCTCGCGTCACAACCCGCAGTTCAACCGCGACAGCCTGCCGCAGGCGCTGCAAGCCGCGGGCATCGGCTACACGCACATGGCGGGGCTCGGCGGTCTGCGCAAGGCGCGGCCCGACTCCGTCAACGCGGGCTGGCGTAACCTCTCGTTTCGGGGCTACGCCGATCACATGCAGAGCGCCGAGTTTGCCGCCAGCCTGGCCGAGCTGATCGCATCGGCGGGCGAGGCGCAGCTCGCGTTGATGTGCGCGGAGGCGGTGCCTTGGCGCTGTCACCGCTCGCTCATCGGCGATGCGTTGCTGGCGCATGGTGTGGCGGTGGACGAGATCGTGGATGCGAAGCGGCGCGAGCCGCACCGGCTGACCCCGTTCGCCCGCGTGGATGGCACGACGGTCACGTATCCGCCGCAGAATGGATCGCCGTCGCGCCAGACGGAGCTGTTCGCGTCCGAGGCACGCTCGACGCACCGGGGCAGCGCCAGATAGGCCCCCGCGATCGAGATCGACCCGCGTTGCCCGACTGGATTGCAACCGTAGTGGAACAGGAGCCGAAATGAATGCCACCGACACGACCCAGCCCGATCTGTTTCGCGCGCTGGTGGAGCAATCGCCCGACGCGCTTATCTTTGCCGACCCCGAGGGCAATGTGCGCGTCTGGAATGCGAAGGCGCAGGCCATGTTCGGCTATACGGCCGCGGAGGCGATCGGCCGGAACCTCGATTTCATCATCCCGGAGCACCTGCGCGCCCGACACTGGGCAGGCTACGAGCACGCGCTTGCGACCGGCCGAACCCGGCCGGGCGCGAAACCGATGCTGACCCGTGCGATCCACAAGGACGGAAGCAAGATGTACGGTGAGTTCGCGTTCGGAATCATCAGCGATGGGACGCGCGTGCTCGGGGCCGTGGCTACGGTGCGGCCCGCATCGAAGCCCTGAGGCGGCGTTCCAAGCGCGACATCGCCGGCGTCCGGGTGTTGGCGCGCGTGCAGGATCCGAGGTTGGCGCGGGCCGCGCGACAAGCGGGCGAGCAAGCGCAGGCAGTCCGGCAAGGGGAGCAGGCAGTGACCGTTCGATACGAAGCATTGTGGCCGCGCAGTCCGCGGCAGGTGGGCGTGAAGCCGTTGGCGCGGCGACTCGATACGCTCGAAGGCAAGACGATCGCGCAACTGTGGGATTACGTGTTTCGTGGCGACGAGGTGTTTCAGCTGCTCGAGGAAGGGCTCAAGCAGCGCTTCCCCGGTGTGCGCTTCGTGAGTTGGAAGGAGTTCGGCAGCACGCATGGGAGCGAAGAGCGCGAGGTGCTGGCCTCCCTGCCGCGCAAGATCGAGGCGCTCGGAGTCGACGCGGTCATCTCCGGCATGGGCTGTTGAGGCAGTTGCACGCCTGCCGTGTTGCGGGCCTCGGCCATCGGCGAGCAAGCCGGTGTCCCCTCATCGACGCTGGTGTGCGAGGGATTTCTCGGCTTGGCCGCGGCCTCGTCGATCGGGTTGGGCATGCCCAATCTGCCGATCGCGCTCGTTCCCGGACACACCGGCGTGCAGAGCAACGACGTGCTCCGGCGCAACATTCTCGGCGTCACGCTCGAGCGCGTGGTCGAGAACCTCGTGCGAGCGCCCGCCGAGCCGCTCATCGACGACGAACCGGGCGCGCGCGATGTCGTCTGCCGCGGCAGCTTCGAGGAGGTCAACGAGTATTTCGAGGCACACGATCTGAGCGACGGACTGCCGATTGTTCCGCCGACCTCGAGCAAGGTGGAGGCGTTCCTGCGCTGCACCGATCGCGACCCCGACGAGATGCTCGGCATCCTGCTGCCCGACAATCGCGCAGCAACCGTGTGGAGTGTGGCGGTGAACGGCGTGATGGCGGGATGCCGGCCCGAATACATGCCGGTGCTGATCGCGCTGATCGAGGCGATGGCCGATCCTTACTACGGTGTCGAGCACAGCGGCAACACGCCGGGCGGCGAGACGCTCATCATCCTGAACGGTCCGATCATCAAGGAACTCGGCTTCAACTATACGCAAGGTGTGATGCGCGACGGCTTTCGCGCCAACACCTCGGTCGGGCGCTTCTGGCGTCTGTACCTGCGCAACGTCGCGGGCTTCCTGCCGCACAAGAACGACAAGGCGACGTTCGGCAATACCTGGCGCGTGGTGGTGGCGGAGAACGAGGACGTGCTGGCAAGCATCGGCTGGGAGCCGAACAGCGCCGAGTTCGGCTTCCCTGCCGGTTCGAATGCGGTCGCAATCGCACGCTACACCGGAGGCAATCACATTTCGTCGGTGTCGGGGAGCACGCCCGAGCAGCTCATGCCCTACATCGACGATGCGATGGTGCGGCAATACTCGTGGCAGCTCATGTTCACCGTCGGCCAGGGGATGGGTACGCTGCGCCCGCTCGTGCTGCTCTCGCCGATCATTGCCGAGACGATCGCCTCGTGGGGCTGGAGCAAGCGCGATCTCAAGCAGCACCTGTACGATCACGCCCGCATCAGCGCCGAGCAGTTCTCGCGCATCCTGCGTGACTGGACGATGAAGCCGACCTGGGACTTGCGCCAGGAGCACATGCTCGGACGCATTCCGAAGGCGTTCCACGAGTCCGACGATCCGAACCGGCTGGTGCCGCTGGTATGGGAGCCCGACGATTACATGATCGCGGTCACCGGCGATCTCATGCGTAACAGCATTTACATCTTCGCCCACAACGGCGTGCTCGGCTATCCGACCGGCAAAGAGATCCGCCTGCCGCCGAACTGGCGCGCGCTACTCGAGCAAGCGAGGCGCAAGACATGACGCTGCGGCGACGGCGAGACGTGTGGGATCTGGTCGTGATCGGCGGCGGCATCGCAGGCCTCACGGCGGCTTGGCACGGCATGCGGCGCGGTCTTGCGACGGCGTTGTTCGAGCGTTCGTCCGGCTACGGCGGGCAGGTGGCGACCGTGAACGAGCTCGACGGCTGGCCGGCGACAGCGCCCGTCTCGGGTGTCGAGCTCGCCGCATCGCTCGCCAACGCGCTCGACGGGGAGGCGGTCGAGAAGATGCACGCAGCCGTCTCGGCGGTGCGCGGCGACGGCGAGCTCCTGCGAGTCGAGTCGGCGCTGCACAGCGTACGCAGCCGGCGGGTCATCGCGGCAAGCGGCGCGACGCTCAAGTCGCTCGGCGTCCCGGGCGAAGAGGCGCTGCGCGGCAAGGGCGTTTCGCAATGCGCGCACTGCGACGGCGGCTTCTTCCGCGATCAGGACGTGGTGGTGGTCGGCGGCGGCGATGCGGCGCTGCAGGAGGCGCTGGTGCTCGCGCGGGAGTGCCGCTCGGTCACCATCGTCGCGCGCTCGCAACTCAAGGCGCGTGCGGCCTACGTCGAGCGGGCGGCGAGCAAGACCAATGTCGTGTTCGTCTGGGACCGCGAAGTCACCGCGGTGCTCGGTGAGGGGGGTGTCAGCGGCGTTCGCCTGCGCAACGTACGCAGCGGCGAACAGAGCGAATGCCCGTGCAGCGGCGTGTTTCCCTTCGTCGGCTCGGCCGCGGATACCTCGTATCTTCCCGCGCAGGTGGCGCGCGATGCCGCCGGCCGCGTCGTCACCGATGGCGCGATGCGATCGTCGTTGGCTGGGTTGTGCGCGATCGGCGCCGTGCGCGCAGGCTACGGCGGCGATCTGGTGAGCGCCGCGGGGGAGGCGGCGCTCGCCGTCGCGGTCATCGCACGTGAGCTTTCGCATTGAACGCGAACGGCAGAACGCGCGGGTCTTCAGCACCGCGGGCTTACCTGCGGCAGCCGTGAAACGATCGACGCTGTGCGCTTTCGCCAGGCCGCACGGTCAATGAAAGTATGGCCCGGCGAAATCCCCGATCGGCACGTTGTGGGTGACGAGCCCCTGCGGCGGCGACCAGCGGTGCAAGTGTAATCCTGGCGGCTCGTGCAGAGTCGCGAGCGGTGCAGCGGGCGCGAATGCGAGCTGCACCTGTTCCACCGTACTCGACGGCGCCGAGACGACGGTCCCTCGCCAGCGCAGGTGCATCGAGCGATGCAGGTGACCGCACGCAGTCGGGTTGAACATCCAATGCCAGGATCGTGCGCACCGCCTGCGCCAGGCGCTCGGCGCTGTCCAGTCTGCCCGCGAGGCGTTGGCCGGGCGGCACGAGATGGGTGTCGCTGATTTGCGCGATCAGCACCGGCTGAAGCCTCGCACGGTGTTCATGGGGTTTTCCGTTCGGTCTTCACCCGCCGCAGCAGCGCGCGCGCAGCGCGCGTGCGCCCGAGTAGCTCGGCCAGGGCGGAACCGTCGACGAATGTGACGTTGGTTTCCGCGGCCCGCTTACGGGCGCTCTCGGTTACGGCTCCGGCGGTCACGTAGACGCCGTGATCGGCTTTGTGCACGCGCATCGCGGTGCGCAACTCGTCGACTGGCGCCGTGCCGGTGCTCTGCGCCCGCCAGCGGCGAAAGCGCAGCAGCGTGACATACCCGTTTCGTTGCAGTTCGAGGTCGCCGCCGGTCGCGTCCGCAATCTCGTACGCGGCAGCGCCGTACGCCTCGGCCAGCATCGCGTGCATGTCGTCGTGAGACGCGCTGCGCAGGGCGCTGAGCAGCGACGGGGCATCGATGCTCGGGCCGCGCCGGATCCGCAGCCAACCGGTATACGCGGCCATGCCGAGGAACGGGAGCGCGGCGGCTGCGCCGAGCACGTGCGGATTCGCCTCACCAGGGAAGAGCCGCGACAGCAGCACGCCGAAGGCGTACGTCGGCACGGCGGCGATGAGACTTACCCACCACGGTGAGTCAATCAGGGTTCTGAATAGAGAACGTTGGGCCACGATACCGGCTCTCGGCAGAGGACTCCTTATGCCAAGGCTCGCGCAGCCGGTCAAGGGCGGTCGTATACTTTGCCCACGACATCGTGGAGGCCAGGCAGCCATGGAGGAGAACGCCGCACAGCCGCTTGCCGGGGTGAAGGTGCTGGAGCTCGGCAACATGATCGCGGCGCCGTTCTGTACCCGCATCCTGGCGGAGTTCGGCGCCGACGTGATCAAGATCGAGGATCCGAAGGGCGGGGATCAGTTGCGACAGTGGCGCAAGATGTACCAGGGCACGTCGCTGTGGTGGCTCGCGCAGGCCCGCAACAAGAAATCGGTGAGCGTCGACATGCGTGGCTCCGAGGGTCAGGAGATCGTGCGCCGGCTCGCCGCGCGCTGCGACATCGTGGTGGAGAATTTCCGGCCCGGCACGCTGGAGCGCTGGAACCTCGGCTGGGAGGCATTGCACGCGCTCAACGCGGGGCTCGTGATGGTGCGCCTGTCGGGCTACGGCCAGACCGGTCCGTACAAGGATCGACCTGGCTTCGGTGTGATTGGCGAGGCGATGGGCGGGATGCGCTACATCACCGGCTACCCCGATACGCCACCGGTGCGCATGGGGATTTCCATCGGCGATTCGATCGCTGCCCTGTACGGCGCGGTCGGCGCCCTGGTCGCACTGCATCACCGCCAAGTCAACGGCGGCAGCGGACAGATGGTCGATCTTGCGCTCTACGAGGCGGTCTTCGGCGTGATGGAATCCCTGGTGCCGGAGTTCGATGTGCTCGGGTTCGTACGCGAGCGCGCCGGCAATGCGCTGCCCGGCATCGTACCCTCCAACACCTACCCCACACGCGATGGCAAGTACGTCATCATCGGCGCCAACGGCGACAGCATCTTCAAGCGCCTGATGAGTGCGATCGGGCGCGATGACCTCGCGAACGATCCAGGCGTGGCGACCAACGAAGGCCGCGTTCCCCGCACCGAGGAACTCGACGCAGTCATCGGCGGCTGGACCCGGTCGCACGATCTTGCGCAGGTGCTGCGCGTGCTGCACGAGGCCGGCGTGCCGTCGAGCAAGGTGTACGACGTGCGCGACATCATGAGCGATCCGCATTACGCCGCGCGCGGCATGATCGAACAGTTCCGTCTCGCCGACGGGCAGGGTGTGAAGCTGCCCGCCATCGTACCGAAGCTTTCAGCCACCCCCGGACGCACGCGCTGGCTCGGGCCGAAGCTTGGCGCGCACACCGACGAGGTGCTGGACGAGATCGGCTACGATCCGCAGCGACGCAGCGCCCTGCGCGCGGCCGGGGTGATCTGATGCGGCTGCGAAACCTGCACGTACGCCGGCGGCATTTGCCCCGCTCCCCGCTGCGGCGTCAAGCGCCGGCGCCCCGCGCTTGCTCACCCGGCGGCCGACGCAGGTCAAGATCGTGCCGGTGCGCCCGGCGCGCGTGGCCGCTTGTGCGCGATTGGGCTAAGATGGTTTGCCAATGGGAATGAAGCCGATGCAGATCCGCGATATTCTCGGTATGAAAGGCGGCACGATCTTCAGCATCGCGCCCGAGGGCCGGCTCGCTACCGCCGTCGACCTGATGGTGTCGAATGACATCGGCTCGCTGGTGGTGATGCGAGACGGCGTAATGGTTGGAATGCTGACGTTTCGCGAGGTGTTGCAGGAGTTGAACGTGCGCGCCGGCAATCTCGGCGATGCGCGCGCGGGCGATGTCATGAATGCCGCACCCATCAGCGGAGCGTCATCGGACAGCGTCGATCACGCGCGCGAGACCATGACTGCGAACCACGTGCGCTACCTGCCCATCCTCGACAAGGACGAGCTACTCGGCGTCATCTCGTTTCACGACATCGCCAAGGCGGTCATCAAGCAGGCCGACTTCGAGAACCGGCTGCTGAAGCGATATATCAAACACTGGCCCGAAGAGCAGGAGCGAAAGGCGTGAAGCGTGCAGCGTGAAGGGCGAAACGGGCGGCCGTATCCCGGACCTTCACGCCTGCGTCTGCACGCACTGCCTTCGCCCGCCACGCTTCGCCCTTGCGCGCCCGGATGAATCCGGGCGCGGACGACCGAGTCCTCGCACCCGGCGTTCGCGCGCGCGAGGCGTGGGCGTGGGCGATGTTCGATTTCGCCAATTCAGGCTACACCACGGTTGTCATCACCGCGATCTACAACGCGTATTTCGTGGCTGTCATCGCGGGCAACAGCCGCTGGGCGACGCTCGCCTGGTCGGGCGCACTGGCGGTGTCTTACCTGCTCGTCATGTTAACCGGCCCCGCGATCGGGGCGCTTGCCGACGCTTACGCGTGCAAGAAGAAGCTTCTGGCCGCGACCACGGTGGGGTGCGCCCTTTTCACGGCCGCGCTGGCGCTCGCCGGGCCCGGGGAGCTTGCGGCAGCGCTCGTTTTCCTCGTGGTGAGCAATTTCTTCTTCGGCAGCGGCGAGAACCTGATCGCCGCGTTCCTGCCCGAGATCGCCGACAGCCGGCACATCGGGCGCGTCTCCGGCTGGGGCTGGGGATTGGGTTACGTGGGTGGCATGTTGACGCTCGGACTGTGCCTTGCGTACGTGACGCACGCAAGGGCCGCGGGCGGCGGGGCCGAGGCGTTCGTGCCGGGGACATTGTGGATCACGGCCGCGATGTTCCTCGTCGCTTCGCTCCCCACGTTCCTCTTCCTGCGCGAACGCGCCCGGGCGCAACCGCATTTGCTCGGCGCCGGTGCGCTCGGCGAATCGATCGCGCGGCTCGCGCGTACCTGGCGCGAAAGCCGGCGCTATCGGGATCTCGCGCGCTTCCTCGCCTGCCTCGTGTGCTATCAGGCCGGCGTGCAGGCCGTGGTCGCGCTGGCTGCGATCTATGCGCAGCAGGTGATGCACTTCGATACGGGCCAGACCATCGTGCTCATCCTGGTGGTGAACGTCGCGGCGGCGATCGGTGCGGCGGCGTTCGGTTACGTGCAGGACCGGCTTGGTCACAAGCGTGCGATCGCACTCACCTTGATGGGTTGGCTCGCGATGGTGGTGCTCGCTTCGCTGGCGACATCGAGCATCATGTTCTGGCTCGCCGCCCAGCTCGCGGGGCTATGTCTTGGTTCCAGCCAATCGGCCGGACGGGCGCTGGTCGGTTTTCTGAGCCCGCCCGAGCGCCAGGGCGAGTTCTACGGCCTGTGGGGTCTGGGCGTGAAGCTCTCGTCGATCCTCGGGCCCATCACGTATGGTGCGATTGTCGCCATCACGGCGGGCGAGCACCGCATCGCGTTTCTCGTCACGGGCAGCTATTTTCTGGCGGGACTGGCGCTGCTCGCGGGCGTGGACGTGCACCGAGGGCGGGAAGCGGCGCTGGCGGGCCCTAGCTCAAAACCTGCTGCAGCCAGCGGCTGATGTCCGCGATCTCTTCCAGGCAGACCGAATGCTGCATCGGGTATTCGTGCCACTCGACCGGATAACCTTGGCCGGCCAGCAAGGCGCGCGAGCGCTCGCCGAGCGCGATGGGGATCACCGGGTCTTCCGTGCCGTGCGCCATGAAGATCGGCGTCTGGGCATTCGCCGCGCTCGCCTCGGCGGCGAGCGTCTGCGCCAGCGGCAGGTAGCTTGAAAGCACCATCAGTCCGGCGAGTGATTCGGCATGACGCAGCCCCGCTTGCAGCGTAATCGCGCCGCCCTGGGAAAACCCGGCCAGTACGATGCGATCGGATCCGATGCCGCGCGCCTTCTCGCGCGCGAGCAGCGCTTCGATCGCCCGCTGCGAGGCGACGATGCCGCTCGCGTCGGGACGCCGATCCAGTCCATCGAACGTGACGTCGTACCAGGCGCGCATGACGTAACCGTTGTTGATGGTGACCGGTATCATCGGTGCGTGCGGGAATACGAAGCGAACGTGCAGCTGCGGCGGCAGGCGCAGCTCGCGCACGATCGGAACGAAATCGTTGCCGTCGGCGCCGAGTCCGTGCAGCCAGACGACTGCCGCGGCAGGAGCGGCGCCGGTCGCGATCTCTATCGTTTCCAGTTCATTCATGGGTCGGAGCGCCTCGGGGTCGGAGCGCGGACTTGGGCCGGAATGCCTTGCACACTTCCTCGCGGGTCTGAATGTAGGGGCCGCCGATCAGATCGACACAGTACGGCACAGCAGCGAATATACCCGCTACCAGCGTTTCGCCGTGTGGCCCTTTCAAGCCTTCGAGCGTTTCGCGGATCGATTTCGGCTGGCCGGGAAGATTGATGATGAGGCAGCGCTTGCGGATGACCGCCACTTGTCGCGACAGGATCGCGGTGGGCACGAAGCGAAGGCTGATCTGGCGCATCTGTTCGCCGAATCCCGGCATCACGCGGTCGGCCACGGCAAGGGTGGCTTCCGGGGTGACGTCGCGTGCGGCAGGGCCGGTGCCGCCGGTGGTGAGCACGAGGTGGCAGCCTTCGCGGTCGGCCAGGTCCTTCAGGTTCGCCTCGATGACCGGCTGCTCGTCCGGAATGAGGCGTGCGAGCGTTCGCCAGGGGCTCGCGATGGCGCTGCGGAACCATCCCTCTAGGGCGGGAATACCTTCGTCGCGATAGACCCCTTGCGAGGCGCGGTCACTGATTGAAACCAGGCCGATGACGAGCGTGTCGGGCGCATCCATGTGCCGGAGTATAGCCTTGCTGCTCGCGGGAGACCCGCGAGCACGAACCTAGTGTCCCGAGTCAGAAGTTCGCCGCACAAAAGATGCCGAAATCGACGCCATACTTTGTCGCGAATCCTCGCCAGGTGTCCAACCTGGCTGCGGTTCGCTTCGCGTCTGGCGTCGATTTCGAC
>WYBJ01000209.1 GCA_011525945.1 Burkholderiaceae bacterium
GCGGCGAGCTCGAGCTCGGCGGGGTGATCTCTTGGGCAGAATGACGGATGACTACCGATGGATGACATCGTTTCCTGGCGCCGACTGGGGGTGATTCCGTTGACTTCGCGCAAGTGCATGAGCACATCCTCGACTTGCTACCGACGATGCCGGGCCGCATTCTCGATGTCGGCGCGGATTCCGGGCGCGATGCGGCGTGGTTCGCTTATCGTGGACACCAAGTCATCGCGGATGTCTTCAAGGAGCTTCGGAGTTCTCGGCGATATAGACGAGCTCGCGGGCGGCATTGACGGCTTCGATGAAATAGGAATTGCGCGACGATCCCGCACGCGGTTGCGCTGGGGGCGGCGGTATTCGGAGTAGAGTCGCTGTGGTGGCGGGTCGCGGGCAGCCGCTGGCCAGCCTCTACGCGAAGGGCAAGCCACGACAATGAAAATCACCTTCGGCCTCAACCTCGACGGCGAGCACGGCTGGCATCCCGCCAACCGGCTCGGGGAGCCGGTCGTGGGGCCGATGGGGATGCTGAGCCTGCTCGAGACGCCGCTCGGTTTGCTGCGCGCCGAGGTCACGCACGCCGAGCGGATCGTGCAGTACCGCGAATGCCTGAAGCGCTGCGATCGCTCGGATCGGTTCTTCCACGCGTCGTTCGGTGTCGATCCCCTCGGCACGGCGTCGATGCTTCTGTCCTGGCGCGATACGTGGCGCCTGCACGGCTGGAACGGCGAGGCGGCGAGCGGTGCGAGCGCGCGCCTGAAAGACATGGCCGCGGTCGAGGCGCAAGTGCACCGCGTACTCGCACCCTCGGTGGGCGAGCGCTTGGCCGGGATCGACGAAGCGCTCGCCAAGGCCGCATGCCGGATCGAGCGCATCGAGCTGGCCGACTCCCTCGCCGCCTTCCCGAAGCGCTGGCGCGACGTTCTCGCGAGGCTCCCGGTGCAATCGATGCGAGACTACCCGCCCCGGGCGGCTGCCGGGAGCGTCCTTGGCAAGCTCCAGGCTGCACTCGCATCGGCTCACACCGGCAAAGAGCCCGTGGCCAGGCTCCGGTGGCGCGACGACGGCAGTGTTCGGATCGTGCGCGCCGAGACGACGCTCGCCGCTGCTCGCTGGGTGGCTCATCTGCTGCACTCGCAGCCCGGAGACATCGCCCTCATCGCGGAGCACGAGCGAGCGTTGCTCGACACGACGCTCGATGCGACCGACGTTGCGCGCCAGGGGTTCGCGGAACCGAGTCCTCTGACACCCGCGCTGCAGGTCCTGCCGCTTGCCCTCGCCACCGTCTGGGAGCCGCTCGACGTCTACGCGCTGCTGCAGTTCCTGTCGCATCCGATCAGCCCGATTTCAGGATACGCTCGCTGGCCCCTGGCCGAGCTGGTCGCGGATTGCCCCGGCATTGGCGGTCCGCGCTGGCTGGAAGCGCTGCGCAAGATCGAGCAGCGTCACCCCGACGCCGCAGCGCAGATCCGCGAAGCCGTGGCGTTCTGGGTCGAGCACCCGCGCTACCGTCCGGATGAGGGCGCACCTCTGGCAGCGCTTGCCGAGCGAACGCGCCGCGTTTGTGACTTCTTCGGGATGCGGCTTGCCGATCCCGACCCGATCCGCAGTCGATCGAGTGCGGGCGGATACGCGCAGGCCGTTGCGGTGGCCACGGCGCTGGAGACGATGCGCGCGCAGGGCGAGAGCACGATCGCACCGCCCGCGCTCGGCGCGCTCGTTTCCCGGTGCACGGGACAAGGTGCACCGCATGTCGCCTTGGATGCGCAGGCGGGTAGGGTGGCGTCGGTCAGCCACCCTGGCGCCCTGATCGAACCCTTCGAGCGGGTGATCTGGTGGCAATTTGCGGCGCCGGTGATGCCGCGCCGCTATCCGTGGACGCGCAGCGAAATCGCCGCGCTTGCACGGTGCGGCGTGGATCTCCCGGACTTGTCCGAGGTGCTTGCGCGGCAGGGCGTCGAATGGCTTCGACCGATACTGAATGCGCGCAAGGAGCTCGTGCTCGTCCTGCCGCCCCCGGGAGACGAGGTTCACCCGCTTTGGCAGGAGATCCAGTGGTTCATCGAGAATGCTCGGCCCGAGGCGCTCGAAGCGTCGATGGGGAACGCTCGTGCCGCGGGGTTCGCCGAGGTCGCGCACCGGCCGCTGCCGCAACGCCGGCGCTGGTGGCAATTGCCGGCCGATACCCGCGTTGCGCACCGGGAGCGGGAGTCGTACTCGAGTCTTGACGCGTTCATCAACAGCCCCTACCAGTGGGTGCTGAAGTATGTCGCCCGCCTCGATCCGTCCCGCCTTCTCGCCATCACCGATCGCAACCGCCTCTACGGCAATCTCGCGCACCGGCTGATCGACCGGTTCTTCCGCGGCGACGCGGCTCGGCAGCTGCGCGCTTCTGCTTTGCAGGCGTGGTTGTCGCGCGAACTCGAGCGGGTGATCGTGGACGAAGGCGCGGTCCTGCTAATGCACGGGCGGCGCGCGGACTACGAGCGACTGCGTTCGTCGCTTGCGCGCACGCTCGCGGAGCTGCAGCGGCAGTTCGCGCAAGCCAGTGTCATTCGCGTGGAGTCGGAGCGCAAGCTGAGCGGCGCGTTCGTCGGCGGCGCGCTCGAAGGCACGGCCGACCTCATCGTCCACACCGCGGCCGATGCTCGCGCGATCGTCGACATGAAGTGGTCCGGGAGCGAGTATCAGCGCAAGCGGCTTGCCGCCAACCGCCATCTCCAGCTTGCGATCTACGCCGAGATGCTGCGGCAGGAGACGGGTGAGTGGCCGCGGGTTGCCTACTTCGTCCTCGAGGCGGCGAGCCTGCTCGCGCCCGATACGACGTTCTTCCCCGAGGCGCGGGCGGTCGAAGGCCGGATCGAGGTGTCGACGCCGCTTCTCTGGCAGCAAGTCGAGAAGGCGTGGACGTGGCGGCGCGCGCAGATCGACGCCGGAATGATCGAGGTGGCGCTCGAAGGCATCGACGCGACTGAAGCGTCGCATGCGCCCAAGGATGCGTTTCAGCCCGAAACGCTGTCGCCGGAGTTCAACGACTATCGCTGGCTCGCGGGGTGGGAGGGCTGAGCGGTGACGGGCGCGCTCAAATTCGTCAGCGCCGGTGCGGGAAGCGGCAAGACCTATCGGCTCACCCGCATCCTCTACGAGAAGTTGAGAGACGCTCAGGCCACCCCCGCGGGCGTGATCGCCACCACCTTCACCCGCAAGGCAGCCGCCGAACTGCGCGAACGGGTGCGATCGGCGCTGCTGGAAGAAGGCGAATTCGCTCTCGCCAATGCGATGGGGCAGGCGCGCATCGGCACCGTGAACAGCGTCTGCGGGGCGCTGCTCGAGCGCTTCGCGTTCGAGGCCGGTCTCTCGCCCGAACAGCGGGTGCTGGAGGACGCGCAGGCGGGCAAGCTCGTCAACGAAGCGATCGACGACGTGTCGGACAGCGCCGCGATTCAGGCGATCGTCGAGCTCGCACGTCGGCTTGGCATCGCTGAGTGGCAAAGAGAGCTGCGCGCGCTCATCGATCTCGCGCGCGCGAACGACATCGCGCCGGCGCGGCTCACGGGCTTGGCTGCGCGCAACGCCGACGATCTGCTCGCACATTTTCCGGCGCCGAGCGCGCAGGGTCCCGATGCCGTACTCGTGCGCGCGATCGAGGCGGCGCTGCCTCGACTCGAAGAGAGCTCGATGACGACGAAGACCGTGGAGTACGTCGCGCTCGCGCGTGAGGCCGCGCAGGCCGTGCGCGCCGGCAGGTCGACGTGGGAGCAGTGGGTGAAGCTCGCGAAGGCCGAGCCCGAGGCGAGGCTTAAGGAGATCGCGCAGCCCGTGGCCGAGGCCGCCGGGCGATATGTGGCCCATGCACGCCTGCGTGATGACATTGCCTCGTATCTGCAGGCTGTGTTTGGCCTTGCCGCGCGCGCGCTAGATGCTTATGCACGGCGCAAGCGCGAGCTCGGTGTGGTCGATTTCGTCGATCAGGAGCATCTGTTCCTCGGGCTCCTCGATCGGCCTGAAGTCGTGGCGGCGCTGTCCGAGGAGCTCGAGCTCCTGCTGGTGGACGAATTCCAGGACACGAGCCCCATCCAGCTCGCGCTCTTCATGCGCTTGGCGCGCATCGCCCGCGAAACCGTCTGGGTGGGCGACGTCAAGCAGGCGATCTACGGCTTTCGCGGCAGCGACACCGAGCTGATGAAGGCCGTGCTGGCCGCGCTTCCTCGTCTGGGCGGGTCGAAGGAGTTGCTCAAGCAGTCGCGCCGTTCGCGCCCGCACCTCGTGCACCTCGTCAACGCAGCGTTCGCCGGTGGGTTCGCGCCAGCGCTGAGTTCCGAGGAAGTGGAGCTCGATCCCGTGCGCGAGGAGAAGCTCCCCGAGGCAGCGTTTGCAACCTGGGTGCTGAACGGGACGAACATTGACCAGCGTGCGGCCGCGCTCGCAGCGGGCATCCGTGCGCTCATCGGCTCGGGTTATCGCATCGTCGATCCGGTGTCTGGAGAGGCGCGCGCCGCGCATTACGGCGACGTCGCGGTGCTGTCGAGCACGAATGCCGGCGTGAAGGCGCTCGCCACGGCGCTGCGTGCTGCGTCGCTGCCTTGGGCGACGGAGCAGCCGGGGCTTCTCGCCACACCGGAGGCGGTGCTGGCGCTTGCGTGTCTGCGGCGCCTGCACGATCCGCGCGACACGGTCGCGAGCGCCGAGATCGTCTCGCTGGCGGATTGTGAGGAGCCCGAGTCGTGGCTCGCCGACCGGTTGCGTTATCTCGACGCGGGCGGTGACGGCGCGCGCTGGCGTGAAACGGGCGAGGGCGCGCATGCGCTGCTCGCGCGGATCGCCGGGCTCCGAGTACAGGCGCAGCTCCTTTCTCCGTGCGCCGCGATGGAGCTCGTGATCACGCAATGCGATCTTTCGGCGCGGATTCTGCGCTGGCGTCGCAGTGAGCTCGTCGGCCGCGTGCGGCTCGCCAATCTGCAGGCGCTCGTCGCGCTCGTTCGGACCTACGAAGATGCGTGCCTCTCGCGGCGAGAGCCCGCGACCCTCTCCGGATTGCTGCTGTGGCTGGGCGAACAGGCCACGGCCGGCCTCGATATGCTGGCGCAGCCCCCGGTCGACGCAGTCAAGGTGATGACGCAGCATGCGTCCAAGGGCCTCGAGTGGCCGATCGTGATCGTGCTCGACCTGGAGAAGGACGTGAGGGATCGGCTCTGGTCGGCCGGTGCGCGCTCCGAATCCTCGCTCGACGTGGCCGCACCCTTGAAGGATCGATGGATCCGATATTGGCCTTGGCCCTTCGGTGCGCAGCGCAAGGTGGAGATCGCCGAGCGGATCGCCCGATCCGGCGAAGGCGTTCGCATGCGCGCCGAGGCGATCGACGAGGCCAAGCGCTTGCTGTACGTGACGATGACGCGGGCGCGGGACTTTCTCATCGTCGCGCTCCCGGCCAAGACGAAGGAAGTGGTGCTATTCACCGAGCTCGGTGCGCCATGGCTTGCGGGCGACGAGGGGATGAAGTCGCTTCGCCTTGCGCACGGTCATGCGCTGCCGTACCGGTGGCAGGCCATCGATCCGCCCGAGCTCGCGGCGCCATCGCCCGAGCAGGAAGGCACGCTGCGCTGGTTCGAGCCCGCGCTGAGCCGCACCGGCCGGCTCCCGGCGGTCGTGCTCGCCTCGGCGGCCTCGACTCGCGTGTGCACGGTGATAGAAACGCAAGACATCGGCGCGCGGGTGAAGCTGGGTTCGGCGATCGACATGACCGCCTTAGGGACTGCCGTGCACGCGTGCGTGGCGGCGGCATTGAGCGCGACGGGGGCGAAGTTCGACCTGGCCGCGGCCGCGCGTATCGTGCGCGGATTCGGTGTCGACGCCGCGCTGGACTGCGCTGCGCTCGTGCGCCAGATCGACGCACTCGAGCGCTGGGTCGAGGCGCGCTGGCCGAATTGCCGGCGCTATCCGGAGATGCCGATCGAAGCGGTCTTGCCGGAAGGCCAAGTCGTCCACGGGCGCATCGACCTGCTGCTCGACACCCGGCACGGCTGGGTATTGATCGACCACAAGTCCAATCCGGCGCCGCGGCAGAAATGGGAACAGGTGGCGGCCGAGCACGCGGAACAGCTTTCGATATATGCCGGCGCGCTCGAACGCGTGACCGGGCGCGCGGTGCGTGAAATCTGGATTGTGCTGCCGATTGCAGCGGGTGCGATCAGAATTCAGAATGCATAGCCCGATGATCCGATTACGCACCCTGCAGTGGAACTCGTAACGTGAGCATCTCGCCCGCACGGCCCGACGAAGAGGAATTGCGCGCCGCCGTCTCGTTTTTCTCCGAGCTCGGCGAGGACGAGGCGCGGCGGCTGCTGCGCCTGCTCACGCCGGTCGCGTACGCCGAAGGCGCGCGCCTGGTGCGCCAGGGACAGCCCGCCGACGGCGCATACATCATCGTTTCGGGCTCGGCCGAGGCGCTGACCGCACTCCCCGGTGGTGGCGAGGCGAGCGTTGCCCGGCTCGGCCCGGGCAGCGTGCTGGGCGAAATGGCATTGCTCGATTCGGGCGTGCGCTCGGCCACGGTGGTCGCGCGCACGGCGCTGCGCGGCTACTTCGTCGACCGCGAAACCTTCCGGCTGCTCCTCGCGCAGCGCGAACGCGCGGCGTTTGCCATTCGTAACCGCATCACGCGCACGCTGTGCCGGCGCCTTCGCGAGCTGAACGCGAAGTTCGTCGCAGCGGGCAGCGCCGGCGGTGCGCGTCCGATCGCCGCACAAGCGCCCGGCCCGACGCGATTGCAGCGCGGCTCGTGTTCGTTCGACTACCGGCGCTTTCTCCCGCTGCTGCCCGTGTTCTCGGCTTTTCGCGCGGAAGAGATCGACGCGTTCGTTGCCCGCACCGAGATCGTCGAGGTGAGCCGCGGCGAGGCGCTTTTCCGCCAGGGCGATCCCGGCACGTCCGCTTTCGTGGTCGTGCGCGGCGCGCTCGAAGTCGATCACGCGGCTGCAGGCCAGCGCCAGCGCATCGGCATACTCGGCCCGGGCCGTCTGTGCGGGGTGCTGGCGTTGATCGAAGGACGCGGTCATAGCCTCAGCGCCGCTGCGAGAGAGAATACGACGCTGCTGGAGATTCACACGCGGGAGTTCGAGGCGCTGTTCAACGGTGTCGACATGACGGCCACGAAATTTCGTGACGCCATCGATCGCGAGCTGCTGAAATCGTTCGCGCGTACCAACAATCACCTCACCCGCCTCATCAGTCAGGCGGTCATCCGCGGCGGCAAGCGCGCGAGCAGCAAGGCCGAGCAGTTGCAGCTTGCCCTGGCGGGTGTGGACTGCGAGACCCGGTAGCATCCGAGCATCGCGCTGCCGCGTGCACCTGGATCGGGTCGAAAACAGTTACGCGAGGCGATCAGGTTGCGGCAACATCGGCGCAGGCCGCGGGACATAGGGAGCAACGCGCCGAGGGTGCGCTCAGTCGAGATAGTGCATCGCCACCGACGGCCGCGCCGAGCTCGTGTCCGCGCACAACATCGAGTACTCGGGCACTTCGAGCCAGGTGGAGGTGTCGCGCGTGAGCGGTTCGGAGGCGATCATGATCGAATCCGCGGTGTCCGCGCCCCCGATCATTTTCCACTCGCCGTCATGAAAGCCGTATTCGCGCCCCGACGTGTACCAAAGCGATAGAAAGCCGAGATTCGCCTCGTGCACCCGGCAGGGATCGGCGGTCGAGTAGCAGCCGAAGTCGAAGCAATAGCGCACGGCCGCGATCTGCTCCCCGGTGGCGAGGAATAGATTCACCGAGGAAGAGGTCGCGATACCGAGTTCGGCACGCACCTTGCGGATCGTACGCAGCGCCTCGTCAACGGCACGTACGAGCTCATCGGCGCCTGAAGCGGCACCCGGGTCGTCGAGCCGGGAGGCGATCAGTGCGTAGATCCACTCGCTGTCGGTAGTGCCGCGAATCATGCCGAGTATCTCGGGCCGGATGGCCCGCGCGAGTCGCGGCTTCATCTCGTTCATGCGCGCGAGATCACCATTGTGCGCGAGTGCCAAGCGCACTCCGGGGAAGTGAAACGGGTGCGTGTTCTGCAGCGAGATCTCGACCTCGGTGCTGTACGCCACCCCGCGCACGTGTCCCAGCACGCAGGTCGGGCGGATCTTCGCGGCGAGCGCCTTGAGGTTGCGATCGAACACCGGCAGCGACGTCGACGCGTAGCTGTAAGGCACTTCGGGCTCAGGCGAATGCCGATCCCACGCCTTGAGGCCGAAACCCGCCAGGTTCAGCATGTGCAGCATCTTGGGCATGAATGCCTGATTCACCAGCGCCGAGTCGGGCTGGTAGAGCAGATTGTCCAGCAGGACGGGCTGACCGAGGTAGGCGAGCGCTCGGCACATCGGAGAGGCGCGATGTCGTGAATCGTGATCCCGATACTAGCCGCCTGCGCGAGATGGCAGCAAGTCTCGTACGCTTTGCTTCGAAGCCTTCGGGCATGCATGTTCGCGGCAATCGCATTGTCGTCGCAGGCGCCGGTTGCGAGCCGGGCCGCATTGGCCGGCGCATCGTGCGTGGCTAGCATCCGGGCCATAATTCGGATCTGATGGCGTGGTGAGCAGCTCGATGAACACGTGCTTGTCATGGTGGATCATGACCTGCATGCTGGCGTCAGCCGCTGCTGCCGCTTCATCGCTAGATCAGCCGCTTGCATCGAAAGTCGTGCGGTTCGTCGTGCCTTTTCCGCCGGGAGGAGTCAGCGACCGGATGGCGCGGCTGATGTGCGAGCCGCTAAGCAGCGGGCTCGGTTCGGACGATGCGCTACCGGGGCACAACCAATCTCAGTCGAAGGGAACACTACGGCACAAATACCGGCACAGGTGGTTACACCCGGTATCGGCGTCCACGCGGTTCACTTCCACATCCGCGGATCGAAGCTGAACGCGGTTGCTGGCCGAATGCGCAGCTTACCGAAATCCGAGTGAGCGCAATTGAGGATGTAATTGCACTCGGTCGGTATGATTGCCGACGGCGTTCTCAGCACCGCGGTAGTGCTGTCCTTTACCCACTCGCTACCCATCTTCATCGTCGCAGCAAGTGGCGGTTCACGGCGCCAGTTCCTCGGCAGCTGCCGGAGCGACAGTTCGAGCACCGGCACGGAATCGGGGATCTCGAGTTCGAATGACACCCAGCGGATCCTGGCGTGCGCACGCTGGAGATGCACGAACACTTCCAGCGCCGCAAGCGCGAGCGAGGAGGCCGCATAGATCACCCGGTCGCCCTTGCGGTGCCAGCGGCCCCCGACGGTCAGGCCTCCGGCTCCGGAAAACGCCCCGCTGGCATATCGCGCCTTGACGATCCGCCACGCACGGATCACGCCAGGAATCCGTGCTCGATGCGCTCCAGCAGTGTTTCGATCTCCCTGGAACCGGCCTCGGTCGCCAGCAACTCGATCGGGACCCGACCGCCCAGCCCATGCTGGGGCGTGTGCAGCCACGCCAGCGCCTCCTTGCGATCCTCCAGCACGTGCTCCGCCAGAGCCAGGATACTGGCTACGCGGTAGAGCCGATCGCTGGCGCCATGGCTCAGCCGCGCACGGCGCGCGATTGCACGCTCGATGGTCTTGGCGCTCACGTCGAGCAACGCGGCGATTTCCTCGAAAGAGAACCCCGCGTCACGCTTGAAACGGACCAGCGATTCGGCTGGAAAACCACGCCGGATCTCGCGATCGAGGTCGAATGGACTCGAGGCCCGGATGAGCCTCGGGGCACCAAGCAGAGAAAGCGCCGCTGAAGTCACGTAGTCTCCGGGTCAGATCAAATGTCTGTTGACTGTACGACAAATGACAGATCGTGGCAAGGCTCATCACCGTTGCCTCTCAATTAGGGCGAGCGATCGGCGCACTTCAGGGTGCGCTCACACTCCTCCTGCACAGCTTTCGGCACTTCACCGTTCGGACATGGCGAAGTGGCGCCGTATCATCAGCCTCATCCCTGCGGTGCGGCAATGACAATTGCGCGCATTGGGAATAGAAGAGTAACCGTCCGGGAACTACGGCACGAATATGGCACAGGCCACCGGCTCACTTCGCCCACAAAGCCGGCAGGGGCACGAGCCAGAGCCTGTCGCCGAACGGAACGACACGGTCTCCCAGGCAGACCACGGCGCCGGCGCGGAAGCGTTTGCCGAGTTGGTCGCGCAATGCCTGCATCGCCGCGAAATCAGCCGGCGTTACCGTGCTGCTTGCCTTGACTTCAATGGCGACCACCCCGCCGTCAGCCCGCTCCATGATCACGTCCACTTCTGCGCCGGCGGCGGTGCGCAAGTGGCATAGTGCCGTTTGCGGTTCAGTCCAGGAAAGCTGCTTGCGGAGTTCTCCAACGACGAAGGTTTCCAGCATCCGCCCCAGCAACGATCGGTCCTCGCGCAACCGTCGGGCGTCCGCGCCGATGAGATGGCAGGCGAGGCCGGTATCCACCAGATGAAGCTTCGGCGCCTTGACCAGCCGCTTTCCGAGATTGGGCGACCACGCCGGCAGACGATGAACCAGAAACACGGTCTCAAGCAATGTCAGGTAGCGGGTGAGCGTGGTATGGGGAAGAGTGGCGTCACGCCCCACGTCGGCGAGGTTCAGCAGCGAGGATACGCGCGCGGCCAGCAACTTGAGCAGGTTCAGCAGGGCGTGCAGGCCATCCACTCGCGCGAGATCGCGAACGTCCCGTTGCAGTATCGTGGAGATGTAGGAGGCGAACCATGCCGAACGGCGGTCCGCTGCTTTTCTCTGAACCGCCTCCGGGTAGCCGCCCACCGACAATCGTGCTGCAAGGTCACCCACCGGCACGGCCGGTTTCGCCTTGGCGATTTCGCCTGCAAACAGCCGCCTCACGAACGCCTCGCGCCGACCGGCGCGCTCCCCGGCCGAGAAGGGGAACAAAGGTATCACCTCCATACGCCCGGCGAGCGATTCGGACAGGCGCGGCAGCGTCATTACGTTGGCCGAACCGGTCAGCAAAAAGCGGCCCGGCTTGCGGTTGCTGTCTACCGCGAGCTTGATGGCGGGGAACAAGTCCGGCACTTTCTGGATTTCGTCGAGGACGACGGGGACAGGCAGGTTGCCGACGAACCCGGCGGGATCGCCGGCGGCCAGCGCGAGGGTCGCGGCATCGTCGAAGGTAAAGAACTGCGCGCCGCTCCTCCGTGCGACGGCCCGGGCGATCGTGGTCTTGCCGGTTTGGCGGGCACCGTTGAGCAGGACGACCGGGGTGTCGTCCAATGCCCGCTGGATGGAACCCTCGACATGCCGCCGGATCATGGCGATATATTCACCGGTTCATGGTGAATTTGCAAGCCAGCCCGGGTAAAGCGAAAGGCCGCAGATCTCGATCGGTCCCGTTGGTCCCGGGGACATCAATCCGCCTGTTACCTACCAACTTTATCTACATCACGTAGAAGCCCAACGCCTCTGCGCCCTCCGTCCAGTTGTCGCTCTGCCGCAGCCGCGGGTGTACTCGATATAGAGTGCGCGAGCTCGATCAGCCCGCCGAAACGGTGAAATCGTCAAGGTGACCGTCGAGCCATGCTTCGTAGGTCCGGCGGTGCCGCGAGGCCGCAATGCCGTGGCGAAACTCCCCCAGCACGATGACCGGTATCGCGGCGCGTATCTGCTGCCGCAGGGTTCCTCCGACGGCTGCCTCGTCGTCAACGAACGCGGACAGCGCGTTCGTATCGAGGATCGACGCTGATCCTCTGGCTCGATCACCTCGAACTCCTCGTCCACGGCCGACTGCACGCGGACCGTTTCCTTGTGCAGGCGCTTGAGCTTGCCGAAGCCTTGCATCCAGCCCGGTGCGCCGCGCCCTGCCGGACGTTCGAGCTTGTCTGTCAACGCCTCGGCGACGAAATCCTTGAGCGACTGCCCCCGCTCGGCGGCAGTAGCCTTCGCCTTGCGGAACAGCGGGTCGGGCAGATCCAGTGTGGTCTTCATTGAGCCATATTCGACTCGATCAACACGGTGTGCCGGTTTCCCGTCACTCCGGAACGATTCCCGTGGTCGTCTTGAACAGCTCCATCGTGAGGTGGGGTGAGAACCCGACACCGGAAGACGCGTAGTTCATCTTTCCGGGATTTGCCTTTGCGTGGGCGACAAACTCGGCGGGCGTGCGTGCCGGCACCGATGGATGCACGACCAGAAGGTTGGGCACCGCCCCGTAAAGCGAGACGCGCGTAAAGTCGCGAAGGGTGTCAAACGAAAGACTCCTGCGCGTGGCGGGACGTATCGCGTCCCCGATACCGCACACGTGCAGGGTGTATCCGTCCGGCGTGGCCCGCCAGACCAGCTCCATTGCGATTACGCCACCCGCTCCTGGCCGGTTGTCGACGACGAACTGCTGCCCCATCGCGTCGCTCAACCGGGAGGCCAATGCACGGGCCACGATGTCGGTGGCTCCACCGGGCGCGTTACCTGAGACCACGCGCACCGGCTTGATCGGATACGCTGCAACGGGTTGCACGAACAGCAACAAAGCGAGTGGAATGAAACCGTACTGTAACAGTGTCATCGTCATCACCCTTTCCTCCGCTACAGCATGCCGAAGGCGCAATGGTGGAACGGTTGCCTGCTGTACGCAATCATCCGGGGGTGATCGATCGATTCCAGCCGGTTATGACTTGCGCATGTCCCCAGAGCGATGAGGGCGCCGACACCGCACGCATGCCGCCCTCTTCGTGCCGCGCGTAACGCGCCACGGAACGACGCGTATCGCCGGGAGCTGCCGTAAAGGCAACCCGCTCTACTATCTGTACAGCTTCCGGGTCGTCTTCTTCAGTTCGTCGATGAATCGATGCGCGGCCGCGCTCAGATACGCGCCTCTGCGATGTCGAATGCCGCATGTGCGGCGCCACGCAGTGCCCTTGACTCGGAGGTCGACGAGCGAAATATGCGCGGGTAGACCGTGGAGGACACGAGAGCCCGTGAAGCCCAGAAGGTGCGAGGCGCTCACCGCTTGCAGCCGCAGAGAAATCGACGAGGTTTCGAGGCCGATCGCCGGTGCCGGCAGCCCGGCTTCGCGTAATGCCGCCTCGAACCAGCGCCAGGCATTCGAGTCCGCTGACGAGATCGCCCACTGCTGGGATGCAAGATCCGCGATGCCGAGTCGCTTGCGGTGCGCCAGCGGATGCCTGGCAGACGCATAGACGATGAAATCGTCTTCATACAGCCCTTCCTGAACGAGGTCTTCATCTTCCCTTTGGGGAATGCCACCGACGATCAGGTCGAGCTCTCCGCGTCGCAATGCCGTTACAAGCACATCGCCCGCGCCAGCGGTAATCTTCAGGGTCACTTTCGGCGCATGTCGAATGAATGCGATACTGACCTGAGGCAAGACGTGTTCGGCGGAGTAGACATCCGTGCCGACGCGCAGACACCCCGTGCGTCCGGAGCTGAGATCGTGGATCTCGCGCTGCAGATCGTCGAAGGACAACCGGAGTCGCTTAGCGCCCGCGGATAGCGCGGTCCCCAAATCGGTCAGCCGGATGCCCTTTGGGGTGCGTTCGACAAGTTTAGCTCCCGCCCAGCGTTCCGACCGGCGCAGGCTCTTGCTCAAGGCAGGCTGGCTCATCCCCAGTGTGTCTGCTGCCCGGCGCAGGTTGCCGTGCTCGGCAATGACGGCAAAGTATTCGAGGTCGCGCGGTTCCATCGGGTGGCTCCGATCGATCGTCCCTGCACCAGAGCGATGATCGCAGGAAACGGAGATCGCTATCAATGGCGTGCTCGAGAGGACAGACCTTGCCGACCTGCCCGCTGGCTGCGGCGAGTCACCTTCGGTACGAATAGCGCACGCAGCGCCGAGACGGTATGCGGATTGGCGAGGTACGCGGCGTCGGTACCTGGGTAAGCCGATACACTCGACCCTCAGCCTGGGCTGGAATGCCGCGGTGTTGTCCATCGATCGCGACTGCACTGTCGCGACGGGATGCGCACCGCCGGGCGTTTCGAACCGGTCGCGGCAATCGACAACCAAAGGGCTCGTCTCATGCACAACAGAAGGAGGAGTACATGAAAGCCAATCGATGGCTGTATCTGATGCTTGGAGGAATGTCCGCGGCTGGTGCGGGCGTCACGGGCGCGCAAGCGCAGGATCGTTATCCGAGCAAGGTCGTACGCATCGTCGTGGGTTACTCTGCCGGCGGTGCAGTCGACATCTCGAGCCGATTGGTAGCGCAGCTGTTGAGCGAATCGCTCGGTCAGCCGGTGATCGTAGAGAATCGACCCGGCAACAATTCGATCCTAGGCGCGGATTTCGTCGCCAAGTCGGCGCCGGACGGTTACACGCTCGGCTACGTAAGCGCGGCTCACACGATGAACCCGGCCACGCGCGGCAAGTCGTTGCCGTACCATCCCTTGAACAGTTTCGCTCCGATCTCGCTCGTCGCGATGGGGGCGCAGCTGCTCGTGGTGAATCCTTCGCTGCCGGCGACGAATGTGAAAGAGTTGGTGGAACTCGCCCGCAAGCGTCCCGGGCAGATGAACTTCGCGTCCTCCGGTTTCGGCGGCCCGATGCATCTGGCCGGCGAATTATTGAAATCCAGAGCCGGCGTGAACATCGTTCACGTGCCCTACAAGGGCGGCGGTCAGGCGCTCAACGACGTCATTTCGGGGCAGGTCGAGTTCTGCTTCATCGGCGCTCCGGTCGCCATGCCACAAGTGCGCGCCGGACGCTTGCGTCTGCTGGCCGTGAGTACGCCGAAGCGCATGAGCACGCTTCCGGACGTGCCGACGGTCGCCGAGCAGGCGTATCCGGGGTTCGACGTCAATGCATCCTACTCGATGCTCGCGCCGAGCGGAACGCCGACGGCAATCGTCAATCGCCTGAGCGCTGCCATCGCGAAGGCGGTGGCGCTCCCGGGCCTGCGCGAAAAGCTTCTGGCCCTCGGCGTCGAGCCGGTGGGCAGCACGCCCGAGCAGCTGAAGGCGTTCATGCAAAGCGAACTCGACAAGTGGACCAAGCTTGTGCAGTCGCTTGGCCTGTCCGAAAAGTAGGTCCCGCACGACGGTACCGGACATGGCTGTGTCATACTGCAGCGGTTCTCGATGTATCAGCCCTTCTTCACTTCACGTGGCGGCGCGGGGGCGCGCTCGAGTCTGTTCGCGCTTTCCATCGCCGCCATGCTGGGCGCCTCGGCCGTCGCGGCGCAGTCCATGGTCAGCAGCGAAGCGGGGCGCTATCCAGATCGGTCGATCCGCGCCGGCGCGCGACGGTGACAATACCCCGTGCGCTTGGCTTCGAGCCCTTTGGCCGGATCGATGCATCGAACTCGTCACCTTTGGACCGCGCAGTCGGATTTGCGAGGAAACATATCGACAGGTGACTCGCGATCATTGAGAAACAGTGCGATGAACACTTGCTTGTCATGGTGGGTCACGGCCTGCATGCTGGCGTCTGGCGCTGCCGTCGCTGCATCGGTCGATCAGCCGCTTTCATCTAAGGTCGTGCGGCTCGTCGTGCCTTTTCCGCCGGGAGGAGTCAGCGACCTGATGGCGCGGCTGATGCGGGAGCCGCTAAGCCGCGGGCTCGGCCAGAAGGTCGTAGTGGAGAACCGGCCCGGCGCCAACACGATCATCGCAGCCGAGGCGGTTGCACGCGCGCCCGCCGACGGCTATATCCTGCTCATGGGTTCGACCGTAATGCTGGCGGTGTTGCGGTCGAACCTGCCGTTCGACCCGATTCGGGACTTCGCTGCCGTCGCGAGCCTCGGCACGCAGCCTTTCGCGTGGTCCGTGCATCCATCGGTTCCGGTGAGGAGCATCGAGGAATTGATCGCGCTCGCCCGGGCACGCCCGGGCGAGCTCGCGTACTCGACCAACGGCTACGGCACGATCCAGCACCTGACGGCCGAGTTGTTCATGGCCCGCGCGGGTATCAGCATGAAGCACGTTGTGTTTCAGGGTGGCGTGCCGTCGGTCATGGCCGTCGTGGGCGGTCACGTAGGCGTGGTGCTGTCCGGCATCGCGCCCATCGTGGATCACGTTCGGTCCGGTAGATTGCGCGCGTTGGCGGTTACCTCGAGCAGACGTTCCGCCGTGCTCGGCGGTGTCCCGACGGTGATGGCGTCGGGCCTGCCGGATTTCGAAATGACGGGGCGCTTGAGCGTCATGACGAAGGCGGCGACGCCAAAGGCAACCATCGATCGGCTCAGCGCCGAGCTGATGCGCGTGGCATTGCTTCCCGAAATCAAGGTGAGCATGGCCCGAGTGGGATACGAAGTCGATCCTGTCGGCGCTGACGAGCTGGCGGCGGATATCCTGATCAAGGTTGAGAGACTCAAGCAACTCGCCAAGGCAGCCAACATCAAGCTGGATTGAGCGCGCCAGGCCGATCGTGGGTAAGACCAGGTCCGGACGATGCGCTGCCGGGGCCGCTGCACCATCCGGCTACGGTGCCGTCCTGGCGTAATGCGACCGCGCGACGTCCTTCGCGACCGTTTTCAGTATTTCGATGAATCGGCGCGCTACGGGGGAGAGATAACCGTCGTCACGATACACTAAGCCGACCGGACAAATCCAGCTCACATCCCGCACCGCCAGGACCTTCAGGCCGAAGCGCCTGCTATGCTGTTCGACGGCGCGCCTTGCTGCCACGCCGAGCAGGTCGGAGCGAGCCACCAAGCGGCGATTCATCTCCCCTGATTCCGAGGTCAGGGCGATCCGTGGCTCCGGCAAGCCGTGCTCCTCGAACGTTCGTCGCAGCGACTGCTGCGCCAGCGTTGCGCTCGCCGGTGTCGCCACCCAGCGCTCGTGCGCGAGATCGGAAAGCGCCACCGCCTTGTGTTTGGCGAGGCGATGGCGAGCGGAAGCATAAACGACGAACTCGTCGTCCCACAGGAGCTCTCGCACAACGCCTTCGCCAGTTGCCCGCAGCAGGTGGGGCACGATGAGGTCCAGCTCGCCGGCGTGCAGCGCTTGCAGCAGCACGGTGGTGGCAGCACTGATGGAGACCTTGAGCGTTACTTGGGGCGCGTCGCGCAGCAACCTGCCGCAAGCGTCCGCGAGGGGGCCGCTGGCCGTCGCGGGACTGGCGCCGATGCTGAGGCTCCCCGTTCGGCCGTGCGCGAGGTCCGACAGCTCGCGCGCGAGGTCCTCGCGGGCCAGTCTCAATCGACGCACATGGCCCAGCAGCGTTCTGCCGACGTCCGTCAGCTCGACACCCTTGGGTGTACGCTTCACCAGCTTGGCATCCGCCGAGCTTTCCAGCCGGCGCAGGCTCACGCTGAGCGCAGGTTGGCCGAGGCCCAAGGCCTCGGCCGCGCGGCCGAGGTGCCCGTGCTGGGCAATCACCGCGAAATACTCGATGTCCCGCAGGTCCATGGTGCCTCGCTCATGAACGCGGAATGCTCGATGCATGGAAATAATAGCACGCAAAAACTCGGACAATTGTGTTCATTCGGCGATCGCATCACCATCACCGCAGCGAGCGCTAATGCAGCGCGTCGGAGACGTTCGGCATATCGCGCTCGCACGGATTCAAAGGAGGTGCGTCATGAACCGGTTCGAATGCGGGGCAAGGAGACTTTTTTCGAGCGCGGCGCTGACCGCGGCGTGCACGTTGTTGGGGACGGCGGCAGCCTGGGCGGAGCGGGGGCCACTCGGGGCCCAACTCGCCGGCGCCTGGACATTGGTTTCGATCGAAGTGACGGCGAAGGACGGCAGCAAGCGCCCAGGCTTCGGTGGGCCCCAGGCGCAGGGGATCCTGATTCTCGATGCGAGCGGGCGCTACGCCCAGGTGACCGGGCGCCCCGACCGCCCCAAGCTCAAGACGACTGTTCGCCCGGACATCCCGGCGGCCGAGCTCGGCGAAGCGGCGCGTTCATTCGGCGCGGCATTCGGCACTTGGACGGCGAACGAAGGTGACAAGATGCTCATCCAGAAGGTGCAGCTCGCATCGATACCCAATGGCGATGGCGGCGAAACGAAATCCTCGGTGAGCCTCGCCGCGGATGAGCTCAGGCTCGTCGTTGCCAGGCGCGCTGGCGGGACAACGCTGCTCGTTTACCGCCGGGCGAAATAGCGGGCCCGCCGACATTACGATTCGCCGGTGGCAATCTTGCTTGGGAGGCTCAGTCTGATGCTCTCGGGCCCGGTATGCGGACAGTCAACGCCGGGCTCGACAGGGCGAGCGACGCCCACGAGGAGCAAAGGAACAGGGTGCGCGAGCTCGATCAGCCCGCCGAAGTGGCGCGACGCTTCGACGCCCGACCCCTCGCTTGTGTGCCCGTAGGCGTCGGGCGCTCAGCCAGACGACCGCTAACGTATCGATGCAGAACGCTGGCGATGAGCGTTTGGTAGGGGATGCCCTCTTCCAGAGCTTTAGCCTGAATATCGCTCAGGTCGCCCGATGAAAGGCGGATGTTGACCCGCCTGTCCTTGATCCCGGTTGCCCGGGCCGCAGCCTTGAACCGCGCAAGCTCCGCCTTCGTTGCAACCGACTTGAGCTTCCCCTTCTCGAAGGCGCCGAGTATCTCCAATTCGTATGCGTCAATCTTCGTCATCGTGCTCACCCGGTGTCAGGTAATTCTTCGTCGCCTTGCGACTCGGGATGATCGTCTTGAGAAAGTAGTAATCCTCCTCATCGACGAAAGGAACCAAGTACGCATAACCGTCCGCCGATACCACAAGTATCCTCTGCCGCGGATACCTCTCGGGATTCGGATGGGTCAGAACGTCCAGAAGCCCTCCGGATTCGATAGCCACGGCAATCCTTTCGAAGGATATGCCGCGATCAGCCTTCAGCGCCTCGTTTTTCTCGGAGCTCCACCGCAGCGACTTCATGGCGCAATGTTAAAGCATCGTGTGCCTTTTGTCACCACTCGCGGTGACGCCCGAAGATCACGCGCCGCAGCAGGTAGCGGTGGGTGGAGCCTGCTGGTGACATGGTGCTCATGGCCGGCAGAAGTTCATTCGCCCTGTCCGACAGAGAAGTCATATCACTGGCGGAGCACACCGGATCGCCGCCGCGTGCGCCAAAACATGACAAGCAGCAAACCGAACGCCGCGCTCCAGCATGCGGCGGAGGCGAGCAGCCAGGGCCCCGGGAAGAGCGCACCGAGCAGGCGCAACGCAGTGCTCGCCGCGATCAGGACCGTTCCCGAGGTGATGGCTACGGCGCCTGGCGGTGAACGCCGAGCCTGGGCGGCCCACAGCGTCGCCATCACAGTGAACGTCAACGTGCCAAGCGCACCGACCGTGATCAGGTGGATTGCCGCCGTTTCGAATCTCCCCCATGCGTGCGCGACGCCGAGGGCGACGAGGCCCACGCCGAGCCATCCGTAGCCGGCGCACAAGCACAGCAAGTCCGGTCGCCCGCGCAGCGCCCAAAAGCGCCAGCGTCCCATGCGCACCAGTGCGAGCACGCCTGCCGCAATCGCCGCCGCCGCAGCGGCGGCGCGCAACCCGGGCAGTGCGATCAGAGCAACGGCCGCGGCGCCGCAGGCGAGCAGCACCGCCTCGAGCCGCGGCTGCACACGCGCTTCGAGCCTGCGGCCCTGGCGGTACAGTTGGCCGGCGATGGCCGGTGCGATGATGCGCCCGCCCATGTAGAGCATGAGGGTTGCGAACAGCAGCACGACCGCAGCGACGAGCGCGTGCGGCGCGCCGGGCGCGCCCGCATAGTGCGCCAGCGGCCACGCCGCGGTCGCGGTGCAGATGCCGGCAAGGACGGCCGGCAGCGCCTTGTTACGCCACTTCTTCGCCGCGCCCAGGAGCCGCGGCACCATGCGCCATGCGAGCGCGCCGGCAAACGCACCGTTTGCCGCCGCCGCGGCGAGGCTCGCCGGCGCGAGTAGAAATGCTGCACGCGCCAGCACCCACAGCAGCAGCAAGGCGACGACGAAGTGACCGCGCGCAACGCCGAGCTGGTTGCCGGCAACCACGGCGAGCGCAAATCCCAGCAGCATTTCGTGCGCGTGCGCGAGCGGGTCGGCAAGCGTCGGCAGACCGGCGACCGCGCCGGTCATGGCGAGCACCGAAGCCGGCAGGACGGTTGCCGCATAGAGCGCAGCCGCCGCGTAGAACAGCTCGTAGGCGGCAGGCGCCTTCTGCTGCGGGCGCGCGCCGTGTTGCATAGGCAAAGGGGGCGTGCTCAAGTGGCGCCGTCACAGCGCCCGCAGCGCATCGACGATACCGAGCCGCGCGGCGCGGATTGCGGGCAGAAAGCCGCCGAGAAACCCCATGACGAGCGCAAACACGATCGATTTCACCGCCACCTCGGGCGTCAGGATAAAGCGAAAGGAAAGATCGGCGAAGGTCTGGAAGTTGATCGTGGAGAACGAGGCGTGCTGCATGAGCGAAGCGAGCGCGAGGCCGGCCGCACCGCCTGCCGCGCCCAGCAGCAACGCCTCGGTGAGGAAAGCACCGAGCACGGCGCGGCGTCTGAAACCCAGCGCGCGCAGGGTGCCGATCTCGCCGACCCGGTTCGCGACCGAGGCATACATGGTGATCATCGCCCCGATCATCGCACCAACCGAGAAGATGATCGATAGCGTGAGGCCCAGCACGTTGATGAACGTGGACAGCGCCTTCGACTGATCGCTGTAGAACACCTGTTCGCGCTTCGATTCGTTGGTGAGCCTGGGGTCGATATCGATGTCCGCGCGGAACTGCTCGAACAGCTCCGAGCGTGCCAGGCGCACCACCATGGACGAGTACGAACTGCGCCGGAACGCCTGCATGAGCTGGTCGACATCGCCCCACACCTCGGAGTCGAAGCCGCTGCCGCCGGCGTCGAATATCCCGACCACGGTCCATTCGCGCTGCGCGAAGGTCATGCGGCTGCCGAGCGCAGCGGAATCGAAGCGTGCAGCGATACTGCTGCCGACCACGATTTCGCTGCTGCCCGGGCGGAATATCCGCCCCTCGCGCACGCGCACTTGCGGGCGCAGCGCAAGCCCGGCGGCCGAGGTGCCACGGATGACGACATTCGACGGGCGGCTGTCGCCGCGCCGCAAGAGCGAGATCAGGACCACCGTCTCCTTGGACGCAAGGGGTTCGCCGTCGCGCCCGGGCGCGACCGCCGGATTGGTTTCGATTACGGCCGCCTGAGGGCGCGTGATGGCGCTCTGGATCTCGGTTTCCGAGCCCTTGCGGATGACGACCACGTTGTCGTACTCGCCGGTGGTCACGAGCGTGCGCTTCAGCCCCGCATCGAGCATCAGCACCGTGGCGAAGACGAATACCACCAGCGCGAGCCCGCCTGCGGTCAGCGCCGTGGTGAGCCGCCGCGCCCACAGGTTGCGTGCGACATAGCTGAAGGGAATCTTCACGGCGGCGCCCGTTGCTCAGCCGATCGCACGCAGACCCTCGACGATGCGAACGCGCGCGGCGCGCCACGCCGGAACGATCGCGGCAGCGATTGCCACGATCGCCGCACACAACGCTTGCAGCGCGAGGGTGAGGCCGGAGACCTCGAACACCGGAAAGTAGGTCCCGGCGACGTGCTTGAACACCGCCGCGACCTGCGGCATGACGCCGATCGCAAGCCCGGCGCCGAGCGCGCAGATTGCGGCCGATTCGCCGAATACAAGCAAGGTGATGAATCCGGGGCCGAAGCCGAGCGTCTTGAGTGTGGCGTATTCGGCCACCCGCTCGCGCGCGCTCATCGCCATGGTGTTGGCCATCACCGCCATGATGATCACGATGACGACGTACGAGACGAGCCGAATCGCGGCGATGATCTCGTTGGACATGGCGACGAATCCGAGCTGGAACGCCTGCTCGGTCTCGGTCAGCGTTTCGGCGAGTGAATTGCGAAACGTCGCATCGATGGCGCGCGCGACGCCGGGCGCACTTTCGGGCGTCGTGACGCCGACGATGTAGATGCCCACCTGGTCGGCGCGCGTTTTCGAGACCTTGCGCACCGTTTCGTTGAGATAGTCCCAGTGGAACATCATCTGGCGGGTGATCTTGGTTTCGTCCGATCCGTCGAAGATGCCGCGGATGACGAATTCCCATGTGCCCGGAAAAATCGTGCCCCGCAGCGGCAGCACGTCGCCCACCTTGAAGCCGTAGTCGCGCGCGAGCTGACGCCCGACCAGGCAACCCTTTCGATCGCGCAACCACGCCTGGCGCTGCGCATCGGGCAGGACAAACTCGGGGTAGAGATCGAGATAGTTGGCCGATATCGCGAACTGGGCGAAGAATTTCTTCGGCTCCTGGTAGATGCCGCCGAACCAGTTGGCGCGCGCGACCGTGGTCACGCCCTCCACGGCGCGGATACGGGCTTCGTAGCTCAACGGCATCGGGAAGACGAGCGAGATGGCGTTACGCGTGACTAGCCGCGTGCTCGATGCAGCTTGCGCACCGGCGTGCCACGCATCGATCACGGTCTGCAGCAGGCCGTAGGCCACCACTGCGATCGTGAGCCCCGCTACCGTGAGCAGCGTGCGCAGGCGGTGGCGCATGCTGTTTCGGACGATGAGCTTCAATACGAACATGCGCTCAAGATCCGGTCGCAGGCGGCTGGGCGCTGAGCTCGCCCTTTTCGAGATGGATCAGGCGGCGCGCGAAGCGCGCTGCCTGTGCATCGTGCGTCACCATGAGGATGGTCTTGCCGAGTTCCTGGTTGAGCCGTTGCAGCAAGCCGAGCACTTCGCCCGCGGAGACCCGGTCGAGATCGCCGGTGGGCTCGTCGGCGACGATGAGCGCGGGGTCGGTGACGATGGCACGCGCAATCGCGACGCGCTGCTGCTGGCCGCCCGAGAGCTCGGATGGGTAGTGCACCTTGCGATCGTCGAGCCCGACCATCGACAAGGTCAGGTCCACCCGTTCGCGGCGCGCGGCGCGAGAAAGCGTGGTGAGCAGCAAGGGCAGCTCGACGTTCTCGGACGCGGTGAGCACCGGCATCAGGTTATAGAACTGGAAAATGAAGCCGATGTGGCCGGCGCGCCAATCGGCGAGCGCGGATTCGGACAAGGCGGTGATGTCGACGCCGCCGACGCGCAGTTCGCCGCTGTCGGGCTTGTCGATGCCTGCGATCAGGTTGAGCAGCGTGCTCTTGCCCGAGCCCGAGGGGCCCATGAGGGCCGTGAACTCCCCGGCCACGACGTCGAGTGTGATGTCATGGAGCACCGGTACGATCTGCACGCCGCGCCGATACGATTTGCAGAGCTGGCGAATGGCGATGAAGGGCGGCGCTTGCACCATGCCGCTCGCGTCGGATGCCTGCATCTATCGACTATCCGGAAAGTGGCTGACCAGCCGTTTTTCGCAATGCGCTCCCCTTTGCCCGCGGCTGCGAGTCACGAACCGAAGCTCGCTAACCCGAGGTGGCCTGCAGCGAGACGCTGGCGCCGTCACGCAGCTGGTCGGGCGGGGTCGCAACCACCTTGTCGCCGGGAGCGAGCCCCCGAACCACCTCCAACCAGTCGCCGAGCTTGTCGCCCGTTTCGATCGGTGTTTCGACGGCCCGACCCTCGCGCACGATGTATACCACGCGCTGTCCATTACGCTCGACGATGGCGCCGGGATCGATCACGGTGCGTCGAGTGCGCAGTTCGGGCGGCAGCTCGCGTGACAGAAACGCCACTCGGGCGCTCATCTCCGGCAGCACGCGCGGATCTTTGTCGACGAAGCGCACCTTGACCGTCACCGTCGCCTTGGCACGATCCACCGTCGGCACCATGCGTGCGACCACGCCGCGGAAGCGGATGTCGGGCAGGGCATCGAGCTGAATTTCGCACGGCTGCTCCAGGTGCGCCTTGCCAACGCTCGATTCGGCAACATCGGCTTCGACTTCGAGTGTGGACATGTCGGCCATGGTCACCACGGCGGCTTGCGATCCCAGCGCCGAGGAAAATGGCGTGATGACATCGCCCACGTTGGCATTCTTGGTGAGCACCACGCCGTCGAACGGCGCGCGGATGAGTGTCTGCTCGACCTCGACCTCGGCCGAGCGCAGGTTCGCCTGCGCTACCGCGATCGCGGCGCGCTGACCGCTGATCGCGGCCTGCGCCTTGTCCAGGCGGGCGATGGCACTGTCGTGCGCCGCCTGCGAGACGTACTTGCGCGCCAGCAGGTCGCTCGAACGCTCGAACGCGCGCTCGGCTTCGCGCAGCTCGGCTTGCGCCTGCTCGAGATTTGCCTGGGCGAGCTTGACGTTGGCGGCGGCCTGCTCGCGCTTCGCACTCACGTCGCGGTTCTCCAGCCGGGCCAGCACCTCGCCCTGGCGCACGCTGCTACCCTCGCGCACGCCGAGCCATTCGAGCCGTCCGGTTGCTTTCGAGGCGACCGCAGCCTTGCGTTGCGCGACCACGTAGCCAGTCGCATTGAGCAAGGTGTACGCCTGCGAGGGGTAGGCTGTGGCGACCGTGTGTGTCTTGACTGACAGCGGTGCGGTCGAGCGCCAATAGAGTGCGCCGGCGGCGATGGCGATGAGGGCGAGCAGCCACGCGCTCGCGCGCGCCCAGCGCCGCTTCGCGCGCGTTGCCGTAGCGCCGCGCTCGATATGCAGCCTGGAGAGATCGGGTTCGGACATCGGCGAGCAGTGTCGTGAGCTACCGGATGATACTATCGGGCAGCAATGCATCCCATGCGAAGTCGTGCGGGAGGATCGTCATGCACTTTCTCGTCAGGTCGTTGGTCGTTCCGACCTTGTGCTTTGCGGGTGTCGCTTTGGCGCAGGCTCCGGCATACCCGGCCAAACCGGTCCGACTCGTACTCGGGCCGGGGCCAGGTAGCGTTGCCGATGGGCTCACGCGTGTCATGGCGGCCGCGATGAGCGAAATGTGGAGCCAGCAAGTCGTAGTCGAGAATCGCTCCGGCGCGGGTAACACCATCGCACCGGCCGTGGTCGCGAAGTCGGCGCCCGACGGCTACACGCTGCATCGCTGCGGCGTTGGCGATTCAATCGCCCCGGCGCTCTACAAGAGCCTTCCCTACAGCCATCTGCGCGATTTCGCGATCCTTGCACGGATCGGGCTGACGCCCAACATTCTGGTGATTCATCCCAGCATTCCGGCACGCAATCTGAAGGAGTTCATCGCGCTCGCCAGGTCGCAGCCCGGCAAGCTCGACTACGGCACCACCGGCATGGGGTCGTCGCCGCAATTGTCGTTCGAGCTTTTCAAGAGCATGACCAAGACCGACATCACGTTCGTGCCCTACAAGAGCGCAGCGCTTGCGCAGAACGATCTGCTGGCCGGACGGATTGCCTCGCAGATGAGCAATCTGCCGAATCACATCGCGACCGTGCGCGAGGGTAAGGTGCGCGCGCTCGGCATCACCACGGCCAAGCGCAGCGCCCGGCTGCCCGAAGTGCCTTCGATCGCCGAAGCAGGCTTGCCGGGCTACGACGTGTCCTCGTGGTACGGGATATGCGCCCCGATCGGCGTCGACAAAGCCATTCTCGCCAAGATCGAAGCCGACGTGCTGAAGCTCCTCGCCACAGCGCAGCTCAAGCAGCGTTTGACCGCCATGGGGGTGGACGTGGAACCGCTCGACTCGGCCGGCTTCACGGCATTCTTCCGTGCCGAAACCGAGCGCTGGGCCAAGACGGCGCGTGCCGCGGGGATCAAGCCGCAGTAGCTTCAGTAGCTCTACTGCTTGTGTATGCCTGCGTCCTGGATCACCTGCTGGTTCCACGTGCGCGCGAACCTCTCGGTGATGAGACGCACGATGACGTCTGGCGAGGCGCCGGCCGGGAACGGCACGACGTAACGTACCGGCCTGCTGGGATAACTCGGAGTCTCAGCGCAGACATGCGCCGACCACATCAAGCCCGCCAGCGCGATCATCGGCGCGGAAGAAGTCGTTTCTAATCCAGGTATGAGTCTGAACTGAGTGGCTCAGAGGTGGTTCAGGCGGCGGCTTTCGATCGGTTGAAGATTGTTCTGAACAGAGCGGTACGCGCCTCGTTCAGACGCCGTGCGGCC
>WYBJ01000210.1 GCA_011525945.1 Burkholderiaceae bacterium
GAAATCGACGCCAGACGCGAAGCGAACCGCAGCCAGGTTGGACACCTGGCGAGGATTCGCGACAAAGTATGGCGTCGATTTCGGCATCTTTTGTGCGGCGAACTTCTGACTCGGGACACTAGGGCTCGAGCGCATCGCGCGCGCCGGCGGCGGATGGGAGGGGCAGTATAGCAGCGGGCAGGCGCCGGGACCTATGCCGTGCGGCGCACCGTCAAGTCTTGCGCGGATGCGCCGTTACAGCGTGCCGGAGCCACGCATCTGGTAGTATGGGGCTCGCCCGGACACCCATGATCGTGAAAGTATTCGACCTGCTCTGCGCCAACGACCACCGCTTCGAAGGCTGGTTCGCATCGGGCGCGGATTTCGAACAGCAGCGTAACCTCGGCTACATCGCGTGTCCGATGTGCGGCGACAGCCAGGTCGTCAAGGTGCCGGCTGCGTCCTACGTCAACACCCGCGCGAGCGATCGCAGCGTCAAGTCCGAGCGTGCCGACGAGGCCGTTCCCGCGCACACGCAGTACGCCAATTTTCGTTCCTCGATCCTGGCCAAGGTGGTCGAGTACGTGGTGAAGAATACCGAGGATGTCGGGCGCGAGTTTCCGGAGGAGGCACGCAAGATTCACTACGGCGAGAGCCCCGAGCGCAAGATCCGGGGCACTGCTTCGACGCAGGAGGTGAGCGAACTGCGCGAGGAAGGCATCGAGGTGGTGGCGCTGCCCGTGACCATACCCGCCGGCAAGAGTCACTGACCGCTACGGCGAGCCCTCGGGCGCCCGCTGGTGCCCAAGTCACAGTCGCGCAAGAGCGCTGGCGCGAGGCCGCGAGCGGCGCACCTCGGCAGCGGCTCAATGGCGCAGATTCCGATCGAAGAATTCGGCCGCGCGAAGCATCGCATCGCTGCGTGCGGCGCGATTGGCGTCGACCGACTGGCGGCGTTTGCCGGGATCGTCGAAGGCATGCGTGGCGCCCGCATACCAGACGATATCGAATTGATCGATGCCACGCCCCTTGATCTGCTCGGCAAGCTGCCGGCAAGGCAAAGGCGCGACCTCCTCGTCCGCGGCCGCGACGAACATGAGCACCGGGGCATAGGGCCGGTAGTCCTGCTTCACCTGGATACGGCAGCCGGGATAGAACAGCAGCGCCGCGCGGAACCCTTTCTCGGGCGGCACGGCGCCCGAATGCGGGAGCGCACCCATGGCGGCAAGGCCCGCCATCGCGCCGTTGGACCAGCCTTGCAGGCCGATTCGATCGGCGATCACGTCGTTGCGCGATCGTAGCCAAGCCAGTGCGCCGTATGCATCGAGCGGGCGCACGGTTTGCTCGTTCACCTCGGGCGGGCGAGTCGAATAACTGCGGATCGGAAAACCTCCAGCGTAGCCGCGCGAACCGAAGCTGTCGACGTGCAGCGCAAGATAGCCGCGGCTTGCCCAGAACCGGCCCCACTGCAGGTGGCGCTGCGATAACGTGGTCGCGTCGAAGACGCCTTTGGCTGCGCTCGAATACGGCCCGCTGCGGCCGTGCAGCATGACTACCGCCGGCCACGGCGGTGGCGTCGCCGGTTTGAACAGATAAGCGTAAAGATTGGTTCGCCCGTCGGCGCTCAGGAAGCTCACCGCGGTGGGCGGCTCGGCGGCGGCGGCCCAATGGGCGACACAAGCCGCAACGATGACGAGCACGCCGAGCGTGTAGCGGAAATTCGCCGTGCGAATCGCAGAGCCAGACATTACGTGATTATGCACGCGCGCAACATCGTATCAGCGCGGCATCGACCGGCGCGGCGCGGCACAACGCGATGGACAGCGGCCACTCCGGTGGCTTAGTCTTTACCGAGCATGTCCTTGCCGTCAATAACCGCTTTCGTGGGAGGAGAGTGTGGCGTATACGATTCTTTATCCCGATGCCAAGCCGAAGGAACTCGACATCGAAGCTCGGGCCGTCGGTCCCGAGGTGACCCTGATCAACGCGCGCCAGAGAGAGTTCAATGCGATCGAGCGCGCGCAGTGGGAGAATTGCGACGCGATCGTGGTCTCGCGCATGCCGATCGACCGCACCGTCATCCCGCATCTGAAGCGCTGCCGCATTGTCGTGCGTAACGGCGTCGGTTTCGACGTGCTCGACCTGGAAGCGCTGGGCGAAGCCGGGATCGTGGCCTGTAACGTTCCCGACTACGGGACGACCGAAGTCGCCGACAGCGCGATCGCACTGATGCTGTGCTTCGCGCGCGGCACCGCCGCCATGGACAGCGCGCTGCGCGCCGATCTTGCGGGAAGCTGGACCCATGAGCACAACGTGACCGCGAAGCGGCTGCGCGGCGCCACCTTCGGTGTGATCGGTCTGGGGCGCATCGGCACGGCGGCGGCGCTACGCGCGCGCGCGTTTGGCATGCGCATTGTCTTCTACGACCCGCTGCTAGCGGCCGGCACGGAATTGGGCCTGGGGTTCGAGCGCACGAGCGGCCTGACCGAGCTGCTCGGGCAGGCCGATGTGATCGACATCCATACGCCGCTCAATTCCCAGACGCGCGCCATGATCAATGCCCAGACCGTGGCCGCGATCAAACCCGGCGCCTATCTCATCAATACCTCGCGCGGGCCGGTTTGCGATACCGCGGCGCTGCTGGAGGGCCTGCGCTCGGGGCGCCTGCTTGCCGTGGGGCTCGACGTGCTGCCGAAAGAGCCGGGGCAGCCGCAGGATCCTCTGGTTGCCGCCTGGCAAGAGAATGCGCCGTGGATTCGCGGCCGCGTACTGCTCAACCCGCACTCGGCGTTCTACAGCCCCGATGCCTACATCGACCAGCGCACCAAGGGCGCACAGACGGCATTCTTCTACCTGCGCGACGGCACGCTGATCAATTGCTTGAACAAGGAGCACGTGAAGAAGGCGCGCTAGCCCGCCTTCCACACGCTCGGCTCGCTCGCACCCGGCTCGGGCGGCGATCCGGCAGCGTGCGGCGCCGCCGGCGGGTCATGGCCACCATGCCGAGAGACCGGCGGCCGGCGCAGACGGCCCGGCTCGCGCCCGATCCGCGGCGCCGCTTCGGCGGGGGAGCTGCGCGCGCGGTCACCCGTTCGCGGCCGCCAGCGTCTTGGCCTCGCGCGCCTTGATCGCATCGTAGCGCGCGAGCAGGCGCTGGGCGCGCATGACGATCGGGATGTCGATCATCTTGCCGTCGAGCGCGAACGAGCCGCGTCCTTGCTTCTTCGCCTCGTCGTCGGCTGCGATCAGTCTGCGCGCATGGGCGAGTTCCGCGTCGCTTGGCGTGTACGCCTCGTTGACGATCGCGACCTGGCCGGGATGGATACAGCTTGCGCCCATGAAGCCGAAATCGCGCGAGCGGCGCACCATCGTGCGAAACGTATCCCAGTCGCCGAATCCCGCCACGCTGTCGATGAAGCCAAGCGGCATGATGCCCGCCGCGGCGGCCGCGATGATCATGTGCTGCTTGGGATAGAGCAGCGCCTCGCCGCTCGGTTGGAAATTGCACGCGAGCGCGAGGTCCTCGCCGCCGACGCTGCATGACACGATCCGTTCGGCGGCTTTCACGATTTCGTGGATGCGGAAAAACGCATCCAGCGTTTCCACCATCGCGTTGAACTTCGTGTGCCCCACGGGCATGCCGCGCGCCTGCTCTAACTCGCTTACGAGCTCGTCGAGGATGCGGATGTGCGACGCGCTGTCGGCCTTTGTGATCGCGAGCGCATCGACGTCAGGACAGATCGACGCCTCGATGTCGCGCACCGCCAGCGCGATCGGCCGATTGATGCGCACGAGCACGTCCGCGCCGGCGCGGCGAACGCGCGCCGCATTCTTCTGCACCAGCGTACGCGCCTGCGCCTTCTCCGCATGCGGAACGGCGTCCTCTAGATCGAGCTGAATCACGTCGGCGCCGCGCGTGTGCGCCTTGTCGATGTACTTCTCGACATTGACCGGCACGTAAAGCAGCGTGCGCCAGACCGGCAGATCGGGTTTCATTCCTGCGACTCCGTGCGTTGAAAAAGGGCGCACGCTCGACTCGACGTGCGGGCGAGCGGCGAAAATCCGGACATGAAAGCGTACGCGCGAAATCCGAGGCGCGTGTCGCGTTCCTTATCCCTCTCGTTCATCTCATGCGTCCTCGCCGCCGCCTCTGCGCTGCGGGCCGCGATAGACGATGTCCAGAGCCGCGAGGCGCTCGAGTGCGGCGGCGTCCAGGCCCAGCGCCCCCAGCACTTCGGCGTTGTCCTCACCGATGAGAACGGGCGCGGGCTTGCGCACCGCGCCCGGCGTGCGTGCGAGGCGCGGCACCACACAGTGCATCGCGATCTCGCCCATCTGCGCGTCCGGGTAGTTCACCAGGATTTCGCGCTCGGCCACGTAGGGCTCTTCCATCAGCTGCGAGATGTCGTAGATCGGCCCGACGGTGACCTCGGCCCGGTCGAAGAATTCGAGCGCCTCGGCAAGCGTCATGCGTCCCATGAATTCGCCGACGATGGCGTCGAGCTCGGCGGCGTTACGCACCCGTTCGGCGTTGGTCTTGTAGCGTGGGTTGTCGATCAGATCGGCGCGGCCGATGGCACGGAAAAGGCGCTCGGTCATCTTCTGGGTCGAGGCCGACATCGACACCCAGCGATCATCGCGCGTGCGATACGTGTTGCGCGGCGCCGCCGTGGTCGATCGGCTGCCCGAGCGCTGCCGCACCTTGCCGCTCGCCTGATACGCAGCGGCCTGCGGGCCCAAGGCCATGAACATGGGATCGAACAGCGGCAGATCGATCACCTGACCGCTGCCGGCGTTCACCTCGACCTCGCGCAGCGCCACCAGCACCGCCATGGCGCCGATGTAGCCCGCGTACATGTCGGCCATCTGCGTCGGTGGCAGCGCCGGCTCGCGGTCGGGAAAGCCGTTCATCGACGCGAACCCCGACATGCCCTCGATGAGGGTGCCGAAGCCGGGCTTGTGCCGGAAAGGTCCGGTCTGGCCCCAGCCGGAGACGCGCAGGATCACGAGCTTCGGATTGCGCCCCACCAGAACGTCCGGGGCGAGCCCCATTTTCTCCAGAATACCGGGACGGAAGTTCTCGATGAACACCTGCGCGGTTTCGACCAGCTTGAGCAGCAGCTCGCGCGCTTCGGGCTTGCGCAGATTCAGGCCCACGCTTTTCTTGTTGCGCGCGTACACCTTCCAGTTGGCCGGCACGCCCGCCACCTGCCAGTCGCGCAACGCGTCGCCGTGCGGCGATTCGATCTTGATCACCTCGGCGCCGAAGTCCGCCAGCGCGAGGCTCACCATGTTGCCTGCGATCACGCGCGACAGATCGAGAATGCGTACGCCGTCGAGTGGACAGCGTGCCTCAGGTGCGAAGGGACGTGACGGGATTCGGGCCATGATTTCTCCACTATCGCGCAAGCCGAAGGCGGGAGTCGCTGCCTGGTCTCCCGCCGACGAGGGGAACGATCGATCCGGTTGCGTGCGCGTTCGCCGGCCGCGCACTCGCCCTGCGCGCTACCAGCGATAGAACAGTGCCAGGTTGTCCAGCCGGTCGAACGCCCATACCGCATCGAGCAGGCGAGCGCACTTGTCCTTGCCGACGATCGGCTCGCAGTTCGATACGAACTTGCGCTCGAGATCGGCATCGGACATGGGGTTCTCGCCCTCGCCCTTCGGATCGAGCACGCGTTCGGTCAAGCGCGTGCCGTCCTTCATCACCAGCGTCACAACGCCGCCGCGCCGCTTGGGATAGAGCCGATCGGTGTCCTCGTCGGTGTAAACCTTCACTTTGCCGATCATGCCCTGCACGTCAGGCCGATCGATGCGCCCGGGCTTGAACGACGGTGAGGTCACGTCATCCTCGATCAGAGCGAGCGCCGCGGCGCACGGCATACTCATCTGCGCATCGAGCAGCGCCTCCCAGTTGGTGTGGTTGTGGCGCGCGCCCACGGCGTAGCTACCGGCTTCGATCCGCTCGACTTGCGCCGGATTGACGTGGTGCTTGCGCTTGAGCGTGACGATGCCGTCCATGATCGGGTGCAGGTGACGGCAGCACGGATAGGGCTTGAAGTACGCGTCCTCGATCTCGTAGCGCATGCCGAGCCCCTGCACGAGCCGCTCCCAGTTCACCTGGCCGTCGACGAATGCCTTGAAGAAGCCGTGCTTGCCTTCGAGCACGTGCATCGGCCCGGTGACGCCGCGCCGGCCGAGCTCGGCGCAGAGAATGCCGTCGCGCGCCGCCTTGCCCGGGTGGATGCGCTTCACATCGGCGCCTTCGCCCAGGAACTCGAACAGACCGCCCGCGAAGCTGCACGCCAAGCCGATCGCGTAAAGCGTCTGCTGCTCGTCGTTCGCGATCAGGCGCGACACGCCGGCCGCGGCCCCGAGCACGCCGGTAATCGGGGTGTTGTGCCAGCCGCGCAGCGCCGAATTCGGATGGATCGCCGCAGCGACCCGCAACATAACATCGTAGCCGAGCACCGTGGCGAGGATGACATCCTTGGCGCTGCAGGCCTTCTGCTCGGCCACCGCGAACACGGCGGGAAAGTTCGGCCCCGCCGGATGCGCCGAACCGTGCGTGTGGCCATCGTCGAAGTCGAGCGCATGGGTGCTGGTGCCGTTGATGAGCGCCGCGTTCAATACCGACAACCGCTGCGAATGGCCGACCACGGCGGCCGTACGCGAGGCGTCCACGCTCGCCAAGTAATCGAGCATCCGGCTCGCGACCGGCTCCTGCGAGCCGGTGATCGAGGTGGCGAGGTAATCGACGAGCGCGCGTTTGAAGCCGTGTACCGTGCGCTCGCTCAGGTCGTCGAAGCGCGTTCCGGCAACGTGCCGTGCAAGGCGGCGTGTGACGTCGTGCTGCGCACTGCCAGCCTGTGCCGGGGCGGGGTCGTTCATGGCGTTCTCCAGGAATCGGCGAGAGATGATCCGGCGCGGCGCCGGGCGCACGACCGATGCTACCGCAGGGCGCTTAGGCTGAAAACCGGGCCTATCGAGAATCCTGAAGGAGGCTGGCAAACCGCATTGCGCTCGACGCTCCCCTCGCCCTGCAGGAGAGGCTGCACGACGGGTATGTTGCGGCTTGCGCGCTGGAACTCTGTCGTGCTGTCTCTTCCCTCACCCCCAACCCCTAGCCCGGGGGGAGCGTGGAGCGTCGTGTGCTCACCCTCCCGGGGGAGAGTGGAGCGTCGTGTGCCCGCTGATGCGGGCAGTTTCCTGGGAAGACGCCGCGATGCGCGCAATCGCCACCACCGAGGCGGCGATTCGACGGTCCGGTGTATCATCACAGGCGCGCGCGCAATCGTTCTGCGTAACGCGCCCGTCTCGCGCATCGTCAGGAGTCGCCTCATGGCCCAACCATTGTCCGCCGGCGCGCGTTTTCGTGCCGCGCTCGCCGCCGAAAAGCCTCTGCAGATCGCCGGTGCGGTAAACGCCTACACCGCGATGCTCGCCGCGGCCAGCGGCTTTCGCGCCATCTACCTTTCCGGCGGCGGGGTCGCGGCCGCGTCGCTCGGCCTGCCGGATCTGGCCATCTCGACTTTGAACGACGTGCTGATCGACGTCGATCGGATCACCAGCGCGTGTGCGCTTCCTCTCATGGTCGACATCGATACCGGCTTCGGCGGGATGTTCAACATCGCACGCACGGTGAAGTCTCTCGTCAAGCAAGGTGCGGGGGCGCTGCACATCGAAGACCAGGTGGCGATCAAGCGCTGCGGCCACCGGCCGGGCAAGGCGGTGGTCTCGACCGAGGAAATGGTGGACCGCATCAAGGCGGCAGTGGACGCGCGCACCGACGCGGATTTCTTCATCATCGCGCGCACCGATGCGCTCGCCGTGGAGGGGCTGGAGGCGACGCTCGAGCGTGCCGTGGCGTGCAAGGCGGCGGGAGCCGATGGCGTGTTTGCCGAGGCGGTGACCGAGCTGGCGCAATATCGGCGCTTCGGCGCCGCACTCGGCGCCGCTTATCCGCTGCTCGCAAACATCACCGAGTTCTCCAAGACGCCGGGGTTCACGCTGGACGAATTGCGCAGCGCCGGCATCGCCATGGCGCTCTATCCCTTGTCGGCCTTCCGCGCCCAATCCGCCGTCGCGCTGAAGGTGTTCGAATCGATCCGCCGCGACGGCTCGGCGCGGCAGGTGCTGCCGCTCATGCAATCGCGCGACGAGCTCTACCGGCATCTCGACTATCACGCCTACGAGCGCAAGATCGACGCGCTCTACGCCAGGGACCAGCTCAAGGTCGGCGACTGAAGCACATGGAAAAGCTCCTCGTCGGCTGCGTCCAGCTCAATGCCGGCGCCGATGTCGAGCGCAACCTCGCACTCGCAACATCTGCGCTGCGTCACGCCGCAGGGCAGGGTGCGCGCCTGATCGCGCTGCCCGAGTACTGCGTGCTTCTGGACGGCAGCGGGCGCGTGATGCGAGAGCATTCGCCGCCCGAAGCCGAGCATCACGGCTTGGCGCTGTTCCAGGCGCTGGCAAAGGACCTGCGCGTCTGGCTCTTGCTCGGGTCGCTGACGGTGCGCTTGGATGACGCACGCATGGCCAACCGCTCCTACCTCGTGTCGGATTCGGGCGAGATCGTCGCCCGCTACGACAAGATCCACATGTTCGATGCCACCTTGCCCGGCAACAAGGTGATCCGCGAATCGAGCGCCTATCGCCCGGGCGACAAGGCGGTGCTCGCCGCGACACCGTGGGGCCCGCTCGGCATGACGGTGTGCTACGACCTGCGCTTCCCGCAGCTTTACCGCGCGCTGGCGCAAGCCGGCGCTGTCATGCTCGCGGTACCCTCGTCGTTCCAGCGCGAGACGGGTCCCGCGCACTGGCATGCGCTGCTGCGCACGCGCGCGATCGAAAACGCGGCCTGGGTGATTGCGCCGGCCATGTGCGGCGAGCACCCCAACGGCCGCTCGACCTATGGCCATTCGCTCGTCATCGATCCCTGGGGCCGCATCGTCGGCGAGCTGGGCGACGAGCCGGGTGTGCTGGTCGCCGAGCTAGACCCGACGCAGGCGGCGAAGGTGCGATCGATGCTGCCTTCGCTCGCGCACGATCGCGCATTCGAGCTCGAACGCATCGGGCCTCGGGCCGACACGGCAAGCACCGTCGAGCAGCAGTGAGACGATTACCGGGGATGAGCTAAGCGTTGTCCGAGCCTCAGTACACGTTGGCCGCCGACATGGGCGGCACCAAGACCTTGTTCGAACTCGGCGCGTGCGATGCACGAGGGTATCGCAAGGTGCATGCCGGACACTTCTTCAACGCCGGCTTCACCGGCGTGGCGGAGGTCACCGAAGCCTTCCTCGCCACGGCGCCGCAACGCCCGGGCGCGATCGCCTCGGCCTGCTTCGCGGTGGCGGGGCCGATCATCGACCGGCGCGTGCGCTTCACCAACCTGCCGTGGCAAGCCGATGCGCGCGAGCTCGCCGGGCGCCTGCGCGCGGGCCGAGTCGAGCTGGTGAACGATTTCGCCGCCATTGGCCACGGCATCCCGGCGCTCGCGCCCGACGAGTTGCTGTGCCTGCAAGCAGGCCGCGCCCAGGCCAACGGTGTGCGCGGCGTTCTCGGCGCCGGCACCGGGCTTGGCATGGTCTTCATGGTCTGGACTGGTGAGGGCTACCAGGTCGTGTCCTCCGAGGGTGGCAAGGTGGATTTCGCGCCGATCAACGAAGTGCAGAACCGGCTCTGGGGCTATCTGCACCATCGCCTACAGCGCGTAGGTTACGAGTCGGTGCTCTCGGGTCGTGGCATGGAGCGCATCTATCAGTTTCTGAGCGAAGTCGACACGATGCGCATGCGCACCGGTGGCGGCACGCCGCAAGAGCCGCTTGCCGCGGCCGAGATCATCACGCGCTCGCTCGCCGGTAGCGATCCGCGGGCGGTGTCGGCCATCAACCTGTTTCTCGAAATCTATGGTGCGGCCGCGGGCAATTTGGCGCTCACGCTGCTCGCGTACGGCGGAGTCTATGTTGCCGGCGGCATTGCACCACGCCTCGCAACGTTCTTCGCTCAAAGCACCTTCATGGACGCGTTTCGCGCCAAGGGCAAGTTTGCCGAATTGCTGCGAACGATCCCGGTTCACGTCGTCATGTCCCCCGACGTGGGACTGCGCGGCGCAGTTGCTATCGCGGTGCGGGCAGCTTCGGCGTAGCGAACGCCGGCGTAGCGCGTAAGCCCGCCCCGCAGAAGCCAGGGTTCGCAGCGCCGACAGAGTGCTGCATGCATTCCGCGACGGACCCGGCGAGCGGTTGCGATCGCCTATAATTCAGGCCCTTCGGACGGCCCGCGCATGAATCTGTTCGCCTTCGGCATCAACCACCAGACCGCGCCGCTCACGGTGCGCGAGCAGGTGGCATTCCATGCCGAGCGCCTGGCGCAGGCGTTGCGCGATCTGGTCGATCGGCGCCCGGTCAGGGAAGCCGCCATTCTCTCCACCTGCAATCGCACCGAGGTGTACTGTAATACCGACCAGCCGGCGGCGGCGGTCGATTGGCTGGCACAGTACCATCACCTGAGCCCCGAGGGTCTCGAGCCCTATCTCTACCGCCTGCCGCAGGCGCAGGCGGTCCAGCATGCATTCCGGGTCGCGTCCGGCCTCGATTCGATGGTACTCGGCGAGGTGCAGATTCTCGGTCAAATGAAGGACGCGGTGCGTTCGGCGCAGGCGGCCGGTACGCTTGGCACGTTGTTGAACCGGCTGTTTCAGCGCACCTTCTCGGTGGCGAAGGAGGTGCGCACGCATACCGACATCGGAACCAACGCGGTATCGATGGCCTCCGTCGCCGTGCGTCTGGCCGAGGAAATCTATCCGAGCATCGATGAGTGCCGGATCCTGTTTGTCGGCGCGGGCGAGATGATCGAACTGTGCGCCACGCATTTCGCGGCACGCGGGCCCAAGTTCCTCACCTTCGCCAATCGCACCTCGGATCGGGCGAGCGAGCTCGCGTTGCGCCACGTGGGCGTCTCGATTGCGCTCAACGACGTTGCCGCCAGTCTTGCCGCCCACGATATCGTCATCGCCAGCACCGCAAGCCCGCTGCCGGTCATCGGCAAGGGTACGGTCGAGAGTGCGCTCAAGGCGCGCAAGCACCGTCCGCTGCTGCTGATCGATCTGGCGGTGCCGCGCGACATCGAACCCGAAGTCGCCGCGCTCGGCGACGCCTTCGTCTACACCGTCGACGATCTCGGTCGGATCGCGGCCGAGGGTGTGAGCGCGCGCTCGGGCGCGGTGCTACAGGCGCAAGCCATCATCGATACCGAGGTGCGCGATTTCATGCATTGGATGAGCGCCCGCGGCGCCGTTCCGACCATCCGCGCCTTGCGCGAGCATGCCGAGCGCAATCGCCGGCTCGAGCTCGAGCGCGCACTCAAGGCGCTCGAGCGCGGCGAAGACGCGCGCCAGGTGATCGAGCGGCTGAGCGAAACCCTCACCAACAAGCTCATGCATCCGCCTACCAACGCCCTGAACGCAGCCACTGAAGCGGAGCGCGCAACGCTCATGCAGGCGCTCGCGCGCATCTACCCGATCGACCGCGAATGAAACCCAGCATCGCGCGCAAACTCGACCAGCTCAGCAGCCGGCTGGAGGAGCTCAATGCCTTGCTCGCATCCGGCGACGTGACGGCGGACATTGACAACTTCCGTAAGCTCACGCGCGAGCACGCGGACATCGACCCCGTGGTCGCGTTGTATCGAACCTACCTGCAGAGCGAGCGCGACGCCCAGACAGCCCAGGAAATGGCGCTGGATCCGCAAATGCGCGATTTCGCCGAAGCCGAGATGCGCGCGGCGCGTGAGCACATGGCGCGGATCGAGTCGGAGCTGCAGAAAAGCCTCCTGCCGAAGGATCCGAACGATGAGCGCAATCTCTTCCTCGAGATCCGGGCGGGCACCGGCGGAGACGAATCGGCGCTGTTCGCCGCCGATCTGTTCCGCATGTACGCGCGTTACGCCGAGCGCCAGCGCTGGCGCGTGGAGATCGTGTCGGCGAGCCACAGCGACCTGGGCGGATACAAGGAGATCATCGCGCGCGTGAGCGGCGAGGGCGTGTACTCTCGGCTCAAGTTCGAATCCGGCGGACATCGCGTGCAGCGCGTGCCCGTGACCGAGACGCAGGGCCGCATCCATACCTCGGCGTGCACGGTCGCGGTCATGGCCGAAGTCGACGCGGTGAGCGACGTGGTGCTCAATCCGGCGGAGTTACGCATCGATACCTTCCGCGCCTCGGGAGCAGGCGGTCAGCACATCAACAAGACCGACTCGGCGGTACGCGTGACGCATCTGCCAAGCGGTATCGTGGTGGAGTGCCAGAACGACCGCTCGCAGCACAAGAACAAGGCGCAGGCGCTCGCCATCCTGGCCGCGCGCATCAAAGATCAGCAGGTCAACGCGCAGCAGGCCAAGGTCGCTGCCGAGCGCAAGCTGCTGGTCGGCAGCGGTGACCGCTCCGAGCGCATCCGAACCTACAACTTCCCGCAGGGCCGGGTGACCGATCATCGGATCAACCTGACGCTCTACAAGATCGCCGCCATCATGGACGGAGACCTGGACGAGCTGCTGGCCGCGCTCGCCGCCGAACATCAGGCCGAGCAGCTCGCGCAACTGGCCGAAGCGACTTGAGCGCTGCGCTCGCATGGCTGCGTCGGCGTTGAACGCGGCGCCGGCAACAATCGGCGCCGCCTTACGCGCGGCCGGACTCGATCCGGTCGATGCGCGCATGCTGCTGCAGCACGCGCTGGCCATACCGCACGCTACGCTGATCGCCCATCCCGAGCGCGTGCTGAGCGACGATGAGCGCCAGCGGTTCGAAGCCCTGGCTGCGCGCCGCAGGAGCGGGGAGCCAGTCGCCTACCTGCTGGGATGGCGCGAATTCCACAGCCGCCGCTTCACGGTGGCGCCGTCGGTCCTGATTCCGCGACCCGAGACCGAACTGCTGATCGATCGGGCGCTGCATTGCTTCGCGTCTGACACGCAGGCGGCGGTGCTCGATCTCGGCACGGGCAGCGGCAACGTCGCGTTCACGCTGGCCCTGGAGCGACCGCAGTGGGCGCTCACCTCGGTCGATACCAGCGCCGCAGCTCTGGCGATCGCACGCGAAAATGCGCGCGCGCTCGGTATCGGCAAGGTCGAATTACTGCACGGCGAGTGGTACGGTCCCGTCGCGGGGCGTGTATTCGACCTGATCGTCTCCAACCCGCCGTATGTCGCCGAGGGCGATCCGCACCTCGGACGTGGCGATGTTCGCTTCGAGCCGGCGCTCGCCTTGCGAGGCGGGCCCGACGGCTTGGCGGCGATCCGGACGATCGTCGAGCAAGCGCGCGGACACCTGCGCGACAATGGCTGGTTATTCTTCGAGCATGGTCATGACCAGGCCGACGCCTGCCGCGCCTTGCTTGCCGGCGCGGGCTTCGTCGATTTGACGACCGCGTCCGACTTGGCGCATCTGCCACGAGTCAGTGGCGGTCGTAATGCGTTGTCTTCGAATCGGAGGTGACTGAAGTGATAACGAAGCGCGCAGTCGTTTCTAATCCAGGTATGAGTCTGAACTGAGTGGCTCAGAGGTGGTTCAGGCGGCGGCTTTCGATCGGTTGAAGATTGTTCTGAACAGAGCGGTACGCGCCTCGTTCAGACGCCGTGCGGCC
>WYBJ01000022.1 GCA_011525945.1 Burkholderiaceae bacterium
CTGCCCGCCGCGCGGGCACACAACGCTCCCCTCTCCCACCGGGAGAGGGGTTGGGGGTGAGGGAAGAGGCGCCACGCGAGGTTCCAGGGCGCAAGTCGCGATGCGCCATCGTGGCGTCTCTCCCGGCCGTTTCCTGTCAGCCACCATAGGGCGCTATCGCGATTGCCCGTCGCTTCGCGGAAGACTTCTCGATCGATTCGAGCACCGCGATACCGTTCACCATCTCCTGCGGCGGGACCAGAAACCCTTGTCCGGCCGCGACCGCATCGGCGAACGCCTCCAGCTCGGCGCGCTCCCGGTCGATCGGCTCGAACGGCGTGCGCTGAGGCGCCCCGGACAAGCCGCGAAAAACGAGCTCGGTGTCGCTGCGGATCTCGAACCACCCCTTCGTCCCTATCGCCATGACCCGCCAGTAGTCCCCGGTCACGAACACCGTCGTCAGCGCGCCCGTCGCGCCGCGCTGAAAGTCGAGCAGGAGCGCGGTCGTGTCGTCGATGTCGATCTCCGGCGCCAGCGCGAGCTTCTGCGAGCGCGCGTAGACCCGACTCACGGGCCCGGCGATCCGGATCATGCAGTCGAGCGCATGGATGCCGCGCGCGGTCATGCCCCCGCCGGGTGCTTCCTTGCGCGCGGAACGCCAGGTGCCGGCGGTGAGGCTGTACCCGGTCGGGCCGGAATTCTGACCCTCGACGTGGACGACATCGCCGATCTCTCCCGCCTCGATGCGCCGAACCATGTCCGCGAACACGGGCGAGAAGCGGCGGTTGAAACCGAGCGCCAACGTCACGTTCGCCTGCCGGCAGGCATCGACTGCGCGTTCGGCCGTCTTGCGCGTCAACGTGAACGGCTTCTCGACGAACACGTGCTTGCCCGCCGCGGCCGCCTGTACGACCTGTGCGCAATGCTGCGAGTGCGGCGTCGCCAGCACGACGGCGTCGATTTCGGGACTCTTCAGGACACTGGCATAAGATTTGACGATGCGAATGCCCGTGCGCCGCGCGAGCTCGGCGTGGCGCGATGGGTCGCGTGAGATGCCGGCGGTGATGCGGATCTTGCTGCTCTCCTGTACCGATTCGAGCAGGCGGTTGCCCCAGCGGCCCAGACCGAAAAGCGCGGCTCTCAACATCGTTGCTCCCCTGATCGATGAATGCGGCGTGAAGACCGCGAATCTACACCGCAGCGCGCGTTGCACCAAGCGCGGGCGAACCAGGCCATGGTGCAGGCGTTACACTTGCGCGCAGTCGGCGCCGCACGATCGAGCGCAATCGGCGCGGCCCGATCCCACCGGAGCTGCCATGACCCAGACCGCGAGCCGTTATCGTTTCCTGCTGATTCACGCTTTCAGCCTGCCGTCGACCTCGCCTTACCTGCATCGACCTATCGAGGGTCCCAAGGAGGCGCGCCTTCCCAACCACGAACTGGTGAAACCGGTGCTGGAGGGTATCGAATGGGACCTGCACCCCGGCCCGCAAGCGCCATACGGCGACTGGGCCGTGGAGAATCGGGAGGAGTTCGCTCTGGTCGCGGCGGGACGGTTGCCGATCGTGAAGGAAGCCTGCGCAAGCGGCAAGTACAACGCGATCGTGCTGCTCGGCGGCGGCGAGCCCGGATTCATGGAGTCGCGCGAGATCGCACGCGCGTTCGGCATTCCGGTCACCGCCTGCGCGTTCTCGCAGATGCACATCGCCTGCATGCTCGGCAACAAGTTCAGCATCATCGATCTGGCCGAGTCGCACAACATGTACTACTACAATCTGGTCATCCAGCACCGTTTCGACCATCGCTGCGCGTCGATCCGCAACGTGCACATCCCGTTTATGCGCCCGGGGCACGAGTCCGCGCTCACACCCCAGGGCGAGCGGCAGAAGGCTCTACGCGGCGAGCGCTCGGAGATGGTGGAGCGCGCGCTACGCGAGGCGGTGTGCGCGATCGAGGAAGACGGCGCCGAGGTCCTCACGTTCGGATGCTCGGCGACGTTCTGGTTGAAGCCGTTCGTGGAGAAGCGCCTGGCCGAGATCGGCTGGGAGATCCCGGTGCTCGAAGGTTATAGCAGCGCCATTGCGCTCGCGAAGATGATGGTCGATCTCGGCGTGAGCGCGAGCGGACTCACGTTTCCGGGCGACCGGCCGAAGCAATGGCGGCGGAAGAAGACGTTCTGAGGCCCGCGCTCGGGCGCGTACCACGGCACCCTTTGCCGCGCCGCCGATGCGTGTACCCGCGGGGCGCCGAGAGGCGTCCCCGCTGCCCTTCGGGCGACACGATGCTATAGTCGTTGGCCTTGCTTTCCGGGGCCGAACGATGGCACGCACGCTGTTTGAAAAAATCTGGGATCGGCACGTCATCGCGCACGGCAGCGGCGGCGACGCGCTGCTTTGGATCGACCGGCACTACGTTCACGAAGGCTCCTTCCACGCCTTCAACGCGCTCGCAGCGAGCGGCCGTGGCGTGCGCCGGGCGCAGAACGTGTTCGCCTTCGACGATCACTACGTGCCCACGACCGGCCGCGAGCACGGCGTTGCGGGCGTGGCCGACGCCGAAGCACGCGAGCTGATCGAGAATCTCGCGCGCAACACTGCCCGCTTCGGCATTCGCCACTTTCACATCGACGACGCCCGCCAGGGCATCGTGCACGTTGCCGCACCCGAGCTCGGGCTCACGCTGCCGGGGCTCGTCATCAACTGCGGCGACTCGCACACCTCCACCCACGGTGCGGTCGGCGCTTTCGCGTTCGGTATCGGCGCATCGCAAGTCAAGCAGGTGCTGGCGACGCAGTGTCTATGGCAACGCAAGCCGCAAACTATGCGCATCTCGATCGACGGGACATTGCCCGCCTCTGTGTGCGCGAAGGACGTGATCCTCGCGATCATCGCGCAGATCGGCATCGGCGGCGCGCAGGGCCACGTGATCGAGTACGCCGGACCGGTCGTGCGCGCGGCCAGCCTGGAAGCGCGCATGACGATCTGCAACATGTCGATCGAGGCCGGCGCGCGCGCGGGGCTCATCGCGCCCGACGACACGACCTACGAATGGCTTGCCGGGCGGCCGTATGCGCCCGCGGGCGGGACCTGGGACCAGTCTCTCGCCTACTGGAAGACATTGCCGAGCGATGCCGACGCACGCTTCGATCGCGAAGTGCGCATCGATGCGACGACGCTGGAACCGATGGTCACCTGGGGCACCAATCCGGAGGAAGGCGCGCCGGTGAGCCGCGCGGTGCCCGATCCGGCGAGTGTCACCGACCCGCTGCGCCGCGCGCGCATGGAAAGCTCGCTACGCTACATGGATCTCGCGCCGGAAACGCCGCTCGCATCGATTCGCATCGACCGGGTCTTCATCGGCTCGTGCACCAACGGCCGCCTGAGCGATCTGCGCGCCGCCGCGGCGATCGCGCGCGGCCGCACGGCAGTCGTGCCTGCGATCGTGTCGCCCGGTTCACGCGCGGTCAAGGCGGCCGCCGAGGCCGAGGGGATAGATCGCGTCTTCCTCGATGCCGGATTCGAATGGCGCGATGCGGGCTGCTCGATGTGCGTGGGCATGAACGGGGATCAGGTCGGCCCGGGCGAGCGCAGCGCCTCGACATCCAACCGCAACTTCGAGGGACGGCAAGGCAAGGGCGCACGCACGCATCTGATGGGACCCGCGATGGCGGCTGCAGCCGCGATCACGGGGCGAATCACGGACGTACGCACGCTCTAGTGTCCCGAGTCAGAAGTTCGCCGCACAAAAGATGCCGAAATCGACGCCATACTTTGTCGCGAATCCTCGCCAGGTGTCCAACCTGGCTGCGGTTCGCTTCGCGTCTGGCGTCGATTTCGA
>WYBJ01000023.1 GCA_011525945.1 Burkholderiaceae bacterium
CTGCCCGCCGCGCGGGCACACAACGCTCCCCTCTCCCACCGGGAGAGGGGTTGGGGGTGAGGGAAGAGGCGCCACGCGAGGTTCCAGGGCGCAAGTCGCGATGCGCCATCGTGGCGTCTCTCCCGCCAGGATGCGGGAAAGGTCCAATCAACTCCGCCGCACATAACCCATCGCGCGAGAGATCTGCTCCGCGGTCTCGCGCACCCGACCCGACCAGGCGGAATCGAGCCGGTCCGAGGGTGCCGAAACCGACAACCCGGCGACCAGCCGGCCGTCGTCGTCGCGGATCCCTGCGCCGATGCACGACACCCCTTTCTCCGCCTCTTCCCGGTCGATGGCGAAGCCCCGCGCGCGGATTTGCGCAAGCTCACCATCGAGCAGCGCCGGTTCGGCCAGCGTGGCGTCGGTAAGTCTCGTCAGACCGACCCGCTGCGCGTACGCGTGCGCCGCATCGGAGCCGTCCTCGGCCAGGAACACCTTGCCTACGGCGGTGACGTGCAGCGGCGCGCGCGTACCCACCGTCTGCACCACGCGCATCATCGGTCCGGCCGAGCTCACGCGCTCGACATAGATCACCTCGTCGCCCTGGCGCACGCTCAGATTAACGGTCTCCCTCAGTTCCTCGTGCAGCCGCTGCATGTGCGGCAGCGCTTCCTGGCGCACGCTCAGGCGCAGCCGCACCAGGTTGCCGAGTTCCAGTAACCGGATGCCCAGACGATACGTCCCGGGTTCGATGCGATCGACCAGACGGTTTTCCACCATCACGGCGAGGATGCGGTGTGCCGTCGACGGGTGCAGGTGCGTCTCTGCCGCCAATTGCTTCAGGCTGGCCGGGGTGGGTTGGCGCGCCAGGGCCGCAACCAAGCTCATCATGCGATCGATGACTTGGATCGAGGACTTGGCGGGTTTATCGGGCAGGTCGGTCATGGCGGCCGTCGCCGAGGGCAAGGCCATTCTAGCGGAGGAATCCAGGTCCAACAATGCAGCGCAGCAAAGCCGCATCGCCGCGATCCGAGCCTTCGCTCGCCTCGGCATCGGCGCAAAGGTGCCTGAACGGGCGCGAAGTGGCGCGCTTCCTCGGCAGCGACGTGCAACCAATCGGCATAGTAGGCAGCGGGCAGCCCCGGGGAAGCGACACGCCGTATCGAGAGCGAGATTGATGGCGTTGAATTCGATGTGGGCAAGCGCAGGGATCAGCGCCGCATGTCCCTTGTCGGTTGCGATCGAGCGGCGCTCAAGCGTGCGCGGGGACACCAGTAGCGGCCGCTGCGGGCGGCCGGGCTCATCGGGCGTTAGCGGCACGAAGTTCCCGGCGCGAGGTGGCATCCCGGCGTGCAACTGTCGGGCCATGTTCGCGGTCAGATCGAGCTTGCGGTCGATCCTCGCGCAACGCAGCGCTGCCAATGCGCGTGCGGGAAACAGGCCGGGGTCGTCGGTCTCGGTGTCCATCGGTGTCTATAATCATCCCACGTTCCCGCACACCGATTCGCTCATGCCCACACGCCCCAACATCCTGCTCATCACGTCCGACCAGCAGCGCGCCGACTGCTACGGGTTCGAGAACCCCGACATCCGCACTCCGCATATCGATGGCCTGGCGCGCGACGGCACGCGCTTTGGCGCTTGCATCACGCCGAATCTCGTCTGTCAGCCCTCGCGCGCATCGATCCTCACCGGCCTCCTGCCGCTCACGCACGGGGTGTGGGACAACGGCGTCGATCTCGATCCGAAGGTCGGCGCCGGCGGCTTCGCCGGCACGCTTGCCGCCGCGGGTTATGCCACCGCCTTTCTCGGCAAGGCGCACTTCGCCACCAAGTCGACGTTCGCACCCACCGGTACACCCGAATGCAACAAGAGCCAGGCGCGCTACGGCCCGGACTGGACCGGGCCGTACATGGGATTTCAGCATGTCGAGTTGTGCGTGCTCGGGCATATGCACCGTACCCGTGCGTTGGAGGATCCGCCTTGCGGCCACTACGAGCGCTGGCTCGTCTCGCGCGGGAACCCGGGCGAGGCGATCGAGCGCTGGAAGCGGGATCTGGGCCCCAGCGTGGGCGCGGCGCAGACCTGGCACTCGGCGCTTCCCGCGGCGTGGCATAGCAGCAGTTGGATCGCCGATCGCACCATCGACTTCCTTTCACGCCAGGGCGGGGAGCAGCCGTTTTGCGCCTGGGCTTCGTTTCCGGATCCGCATCATGCGTTCGATTGCCCGGAGCCGTGGAGCCGGCTGTACGACCCGAAGTCGGTCAGGCTGCCCGAACACCGCCGGCGCGACCTGGAGCGGCGGCCCTGGTGGCACAAGGCGGTGCTCGAGGGCAAGCCGCAACTTGCCGATCCGACCATGTACAAGTTCCGCGCCGAAGGCTCGCGCGTGCCCGACCAGAGTGATGAACAGCTCGCGCATATGAGCGCCAACTACTACGGCATGATCTCGCACATCGACCACAACGTCGGGCGCATGCTGGAAGCCTTGGATCGCTACGGGTTCGCCGGCAATACGCTGGTCGTCTACACAACCGATCACGGGGAATTGCTCGGCAACCACGGCCTGTATTTGAAGCACCCGATTCCGTACGAAGACCTGTTGCGCATCGGCATGGTCGTGCGCGGCCCGGGGGTGGCGGCGGGGCAGGTGGTACGCGAACCGACCTCGACACTCGATCTGGCGGCGACGTTCTACGATTATTCCGGCGTAGCACCCGCGCGGGCGCTGCAAAGCCGCAGCCTGCGCACGCTGCTCGAAGGCGGCGACGAGACGCGCCCGGTCGCCTACAGTGAATGGCACGTGCATCCGTCGCGCTGCGGCGTGGGACTCAAGCTTCGCACCGTGCGCACGCGCACGCACAAATGTACCTTCGAACTCGAATCGGGCGCGGGCGAGTTGTACGACCTCGCGAACGATCCGCAGGAAATGGTGAATCGTTTCGACGATCCGGCGTACGCAGGCGTGCGCCGAGAGTTGCACGAGCTGATGCTCGCCCGACCGGGCGAGTTCGTGCAGCCGCTGGCGGAGCCGATCGGAATGGCTTGAGGGCTATTGTCTGCATAGGCATCGGCGCAGGGTCAGGGCAGCATTCGCAGGGTGTTCGTTCCAATGTACCTAACCAAGGAGCAGGACATGGACGTTAAGGGACCGAGCCGGGAGTTTCTCTCGCAGCGGGTGCGCAGCATCAAGCAGTCGCCGAGCAACTATCTCGGTCAGGTTGCGGTCGAGATGAGGGCGCGCGGGCGCGATGTCATTTCGTTCGCGCAGGGCGAGCCCGACTTCGCAACTCCCGAGCACGTCAAGCAGGCCGCGATCGAGGCGATGCGCCAGGACTTCACGCACTACACCACGGTCGACGGCATCGCCGAGCTCAAGCAGGCGATCTGCCGCAAGTTCAAGCGCGAGAACGGGCTCGACTACACCCCGCAGCAGATCTCGGTCTCAAACGGCGGCAAGCAGGTCATCTACAACGCGTTCCAGGCCACGCTCGATCCCGGCGACGAAGTCATCGTGCCCGCACCGTACTGGGTCTCGTACATCGACCAGGCGATCCTGTGCGAGGGGATTCCGGTCGCGGTGCCGTGCCTGCAGGAGCATGGTTTCAAGTTGCAGGCCGAGCAACTCGAGCGCGCGATCACGCCGCGCTCGCGCTGGCTGGTCCTGAACTCGCCCAACAATCCGAGCGGGGCGACCTACAAGCGCTCGGAACTCGCTGCACTGGCCGAGGTGTTGTTGCGCCATCCGCACGTCTGGGTGCTGACCGACGACATGTACGAGCACCTGCGCTACGACGGCGCCGAATTTTCCACCATTGCGCAGATCGAGCCGCGCCTGTACGAACGCACACTCACTCTGAACGGGGTTTCCAAGGCGTACGCGATGACCGGCTGGCGCATCGGTTGGGGCGGGGGCGCGAAGGTCCTGATCGATGCCATGCGAAAGCTCCAGTCGCAGTGCACCTCGAACCCCAACTCGATCGCCCAGATGGCGGCGATCGCCGCGCTCGACGGCCCGCAGGGTTTCATCGCCGAGCGCAATGCGATCTTCCAGCAGCGGCGCGATCTGGTGGTCGATGGGCTCAACCGCATCCCCGGCCTGTCGTGCCCCAGGCCCGAGGGCGCGTTCTACGTCTACCCGTCGTGCGCAGGTTGGATCGGCAAACGCACCCCCGAGGGCAAGGTGCTCGCGAACGACGGCGACGTCGCAGCCTATCTGCTCGAGGCGGCCGAAGTCGCCGTGGTGCAGGGTGATGCCTACGGCATTTCGCCCAATTTCCGCATCAGCTATGCCACTTCGGTCGATCAGTTGGAAGAAGGTCTGCGACGGATTCGCCGCGCGGGCGAGCGCCTGACCGGCTGAAGCCGCGCGGCCGGATCGTGGCGCCGTGCTCCGGGAGGGTCGATCGGCAACGCGGCTCGCCAACCTCGACCCGACACGCCGCGGCGCGGATCTGAGAGGCGTTGCGGCAGCAGGGCGCAGCCGATACAAGGAGAACGACATGTCATCCGCGATCCGCCACGACACGCCGGTGCCGACCCGAGGCGATTCCGGCTTCTGGGGCAGCGACGTCATCGCCGAGGTGCTGCGTACCCTCGACATCCCCTACATTGCGCTCAATCCGGGAGCGAGCTACCGCTGGCTGCACGACAGCCTGGTCAACTATCTGGGCAATCGCGCGCCGCAGATGCTCCTGTGCCTGCACGACGAGACTGCGGTGTCGATCGCGCAGGGTTACGCGAAGGTCACGGACAAGATGATGGCCGCGGCGCTGCACGCGAATGTCGGCCTCTTGCATGCCAGCATGCCGATCTTCGATGCTTGGTGCGATCGCATGCCGGTGCTGATCCTCGGCGCCACCGGGCCTTGGGATGCCGCCAAGCGCCGGCCCTGGATCGACTGGATTCATACCTGCTCGGATCAGGGTGGGCTCGTGCGCGACTTCACCAAGTGGGACAATCAGCCGGGTTCGGTGCCGGCAGCGGTCGAGGCGCTGCTGCGCGCCGCGCAGATCGCACAAACGGCGCCGCGCGGCCCGGTGTACGTGAACCTCGACAGCGCGGTGCAGGATGCGAGGCTCGACGAGTTGCCGCAGCTGCCCGAGGTCGCGCGCTATGCGGCGCCAGCCGCCGAGCCTTCGCACGAGGCGCTTGCGCGCGCGGCCGCCTTGTTGTCGGGTGCGCGCAATCCGCTCATGCTGGCGGGTCGCGTTTCGCGCAGTCTCGATGCCTGGAACGCGCGCGTGCAGCTCGCCGAAAAGCTCAACATGCGCGTGCTATCGCAGATCAAGGTCGGCGCCGCGTTCCCGACCGATCACCCGCTGCATGCCGCGCCACCGGCCAATCGTCCGCCGGCCGAGGTACGCGCGCTGATCGCGTCGTCCGATGTGATCGTGTCGCTCGACTGGCTCGATCTCGGCGGCACGCTCAAGCAGGCGCTCGGTGACAAGCCGGTTGGCGCAAAGGTGATCCAGGTCTCGTGCGATCTGCATTCGCATCGCGGCGGGACCTTCGATTATCACGTCCTCGCACCCGCGGACGTGCAACTGCTGTGCGAGCCGGACGCTGCGGTCCCGCGGCTTCTTGCCGCCTGCGCTCCGCGTCGCGGCGAGGCACCGCCGAAGCTTTCCGTCGTGGCCAAGTCGGAAGCGCCCGCCGGGGGGCTCACGCTGTCGCTGCTGGCCGAAAATCTGCGCAGCGCCATTGCCGGCAAGACGGTGTGTTTCACGCGCCTGCCGCTTGGCTGGAACGGAGCGTACACGCATTTCCGTCATCCGCTCGACTATATCGGCTACGACGGCGGCGCGGGTGTCGGCTCGGGCCCCGGCATCACGGTGGGCGCAGCGCTCGCGCTACGCGGCTCGGGCCGGCTCGCGATCGGCTTGCACGGCGACGGTGATTTTCTCATGGGCAATACCGCCGTGTGGACCGCCACCCACTACCGCATCGCGTGTCTGATGATCGTCTGCAACAACCGCTCGTTCTTCAACGACGAACGTCACCAGGAACGGATCGCGATCGAGCGCGGCCGCCCGCCGCAGAACCGCTGGATCGGCCAACATATCGGCGAGCCGGATGTCGATATCGCCGCCATGGCGCGCAGCATGGGTGCTATCGGTATCGGCCCGATCGAGAAGCCAGAAGAGATCGGCACGGCGCTCAGGCTCGGCGTCGAAGCGGTCGAGCAGGGCAAGGTTTGCGTCATCGATGCGCGCGTGGCGCCGGGTTACGATGCGGAGTAAACCGGGGTCGGTACGCTGCGCTGAAGGTGGGGGCGTTCTCGACACTTCGCCGCGATTTCGGCCGCGGCGACTTGGCTGGGACACGACAGGCCCACCTGGATTGCGTTGACATTGTCGCGCCGTCACGCCGGGCGAGACTCGAGGAGGAAACGATGGGAACCCGAACGCGGCATCTGCTGCTCGGCTGCACCGCTGCGGCGCTCGCCGCCGCAGCGCACGCGCAAACCTATCCCACCCGCCCCGTGCGCATCATCGTGCCGCAGAGTGCGGGCGGCTCGACCGATAAGGTGGCGCGCGTGGTTGCACAGGAGCTTTCCGAAGTGTTCGGCCAGACGCTCGTGGTCGACAACCGGCCTGGATCGGGCAGCCTGAACGGTACCGAGCTGGCGGCGCGCGCGACCCCGGACGGTTACACGCTGCTGGTGGTGGCGGCATCGCTCTCGATCAGCCCGGCGGTGCGCAAGAAGCTTCCGTTCGACGTGATCCGCGATTTCGCGCCGATCACCCAGCTCGTGGATCTACAGCACTTGCTGGTCGTCCATCCTTCGGTTGCCGTGCATTCGGTCAAGGAGCTGATCGCGCTTGCCAAGGCAAAGCCCGGCGAGCTCAACTACGCGTCGAGCGGTATCGCCACCAGCACGCACATGGCGGCGGAGTTGTTCCGTTACATGACCGGGACCGACATGACGCACGTGCCGTACAAGGGCGGCGGCCCCGGAATCACCGCCATGCTCGCCGGCCAGTGCCATCTGTACTTCGCGACCATCTCCACGGCGCTGCCGCATGTGCGCGCCGGCAAACTGCGGGGAATCGCCGTCACCGGCGCCAAGCGCTCGGTGGCGGCACCCGACCTGCCGACGATCTCCGAGGCCGGTGTACCCGGCTACGTGCACAGCTCCTGGGTCGGCATGGCGGCGCCGGCCCGGACGCCGCCGCCCGTTCTCGCGCGGCTGCATGCCGAATCGGTCAAGATCGTGCGCTCGGCGCCGGTGAAGCGTCTCTTCCTGAAGGACGGACTGGAAAGCCTCGGCAACACGCCACAGGAATTCGCGGCCGATCTGAAAGCCGAGATCGCGAAGTGGCGCAAGGTGGTCGCCGCGGCGGGGATTCAGGCGAACTGATACCGGCGACC
>WYBJ01000211.1 GCA_011525945.1 Burkholderiaceae bacterium
CCACGTAATTCAGCGCGTTGGTAATTCGACCGAGGGGATACGGAGGATACGGAGGCACTCCCGCAGCAAAAGCACCATTACCCAAAACGGCATCCACGAAGGCCTGTGCGTTGCCGGTATCCGAGAGGCTGTCGCCGAAGACGTAAAGCCCGGAAAATGGGTGAGCGACTACCGTTCCAGGGAAAACGAGAATGACGGCAGCACAGATGCCTGCAAGGCGCTTGAACATGTGACCTCCTAGGGGAATTTTGTGGCCCGGTGCACTACTACTCTCGTACCCGCTTTTTTCGTCTGAACCCCGGCAGCGAATGCATGACGAAGCAATAACCTAGCCGTGAAACCAGTAGCGCAGAAACGTCAGCAACTTACGTGACCCCTCACGCTACACGGAGTATCGCCCCGGCGATGCGGTGTAAGAAAACCCGACACCCATTCTCGCTGCGAGGAACCCGATCACAGGAGCTTTGTGCGGGTGCAACTCGCAGCCGTGCAAGGCGGCCCGCAGGAGCCATGCACATGACGACTCGACGCGCATGGGCCGAGGGCAGCGACGGCAAACGCATGTTCGATATCGAGCTCGAGCATCGCGAGTGTGGCGGTCAACGCAAGCTCGGTCTCACCGCGGAACGGACTGCCGTGATCGCGATGATCGTCATCCGAACAGGCGCCGACCGCCGTATCGGCACCGCCGCAGGCGTAGGTTCTACGTGCCGGAGGCGCACTGACCCGCGTCGCTTACCGATCATCACTTTCAGCCGGCGTCCGTTCCCGGTGCATCGGATCGCGAGCGTTTCGCCGCCACAACACGGCGCTCGTCGATTGCGTGCGACCGTGCGGGAGCGTTATGGTAGCGATGCTCGGTTCAGCCGCCACGCAGCCGACCAGAGACGAAAACACGGCTCACGTTGCGAATCACCGGATCGTCACAACTTGCGCAAAGGAGACAAACATGGGGCTCTTGGAAGAAACGAAGGAACGCGCCTGCCGGGAAGTGGATCGACTGGCTGGCGAACTGACCGAAATGGCGCGAAACATCCACGCCAATCCCGAGCTCGGATTCGGGGAGTATCGGGCGAGCGCCTGGTTGACCGACTTCCTCGAAAAGAACGCGTTCGAAGTGGAACGCGGAAGCGCGGATTTGCGTACCGCCTTTCGCGCGACGCTCGCCGGCGCAACCACTGGCCCCACGGTTTGCTTCCCCCTCGAATACGATGCCTCGCCCGAGATCGATCACTGTTGCGGCCACAACCTCATCGGTCCGGCACACGCCGGGGCGGCGGCAGCCTTGCAGAAACTGTCTTCGGCGTGGCCGGGAAGGTTGCTGCTGCTTGGCACTCCCAATGGCGAAGAGGGCGGCGGGGGCCTGAAGATCATGCTCGCTCTGGGCGAGTTTCGCGATGCGGATGTCGCCATTCGGTTCCATCCCTCGTCTTATACCGGCGCCAACACACGGCCGATGGCGAACCGCGCGCTCGGGGAGCTATTCCGCGCCAATCTGACAACGCTCGGCCTGGACGACGATCCTTCGCCGCCCTTCATCAACCGCCCGATTGGAGGCGCCATGGATCGGTTGACCTGGGTGGTGCCCACCGCGGCCCCCTTCGTCGCCATTTGCGCGCGCAGCGTCGGCCGCGACGACACACCTCGGTTCACGGCCGCGGCCGATACGTCGCTCGCCTACGAGCGCATGGTGGTGGCCGCCAAGGCGCTTGCGATGACGGCCCTCGATGTGCTGATGCAACCGGACGCGCTGGAGAAGGTCAAGCTCGAATTCCAGACCAACCGATGGCTGCGTTATCGCCAGATCATCGCGGCGTGACGAGCGCATTGCGACAGCGTCGTGCGCGACGATCACGACGGCCATAAGACCGGACAACGGGCGACGATCGAAGGGCCTAATTGACCTGCAGTTTGAGGTCGCGCACGACCTTGCCCCATTTGGCGTGCTCGTTCGCGAGCAGGGCACCGAACGCCTTCGGCTCGGTGGACACGACATCGGTGCCTGCGTGCCGGAACGCCGTCTGCACCTCCTGCGTCTGCAGCAGTTTCGCAATTTCTCCATGCAGGCGGTCGATCACGGCCGGCGGGGTGCCCGCGGGCGTGATGAATCCGGTCCAGAGCGATGCATCGTAGCCGGGCAGGGTTTCGGACAGGCTCGGTACATCCGGCAGCACGGACGAGCGCTTGGCGGTCGTCACCGCGATAATTCGCAGCTGCCCCGCCTTGTGTGCCGGGAGGATACTCGACAGGCCGATGCAGCCGATCTTCACCTGGCCGCCCTGCAGATCGGCGCGCACCGCACCGCTGCCTTTATACGGAATGTGCACCAGGTCGATGCCCGCCATAGACACGAACAATGCCTGAAACAGATGCATCGCGCCGCCCTGACCGGACGAGGCGTAGTTGTGCTTGCCGGGCTCCTTTTTCGCCAGCGCAATCAGGTCCTGCACCGTCCTGACGCCGAGCGACGGATGCACCACCAGGCCGTAGGGTTGGCTTGCGATCTGCGTGATGGGCGAAAACGCGCTGAGCGCATCGTAAGGCGCCTTCTTGTAGAGATTGGGCACGATGGAATGGGGCGTAGCCGTGCCCAGCAGCGTGTAGCCGTCGGGCGTCGCGTGTGCAGCGATGCTCGTTCCGAGCAGGCCACCCGCGCCGGTGCGATTGTCGATCACCACCTGCTGCCCAAGAACCGCCGGCAGTCTGTTGGCGACGATGCGGATTAGGACATCGGCCGATCCACCGGCGCCGAATGGCACGATGATCCGTATCGGCTTAACGGGATAGTCCTGCCCCGACACAGGACCGACGAGGCTCAGCCCGATCGCCAGACCGAGGCCACAAAGGGAAAAACGCCGATGCATGGTCATGAATCTCGTCCACTGGGTGTCATTCGTTCAACTTGGGCCAACCCGACTCGGTCGCAGGGCGTTCCCTCGACGCTCCGAGGCATCTCGTTCCTGCCAAGCGAGAGGGTAACCCGGTACCCGCAGGCTGACCATACAGGCTTGAACGCTCCTCCGCCCGCCGCAACGGCCGCTGCGACGTTGTGCGGCGGCCGCGGCGCGGAGCAACCGGCGTGGGCGCTGGCGCGGCCTCAGGCGAGATCCATGTCCGGCAGCCGGAGGATTTTCACGCCGGCGGCTTCGAGCGCGGCACGCGCGGCGCGCGCGATCGCGACGCCGGTCGCCTCGTCACCATGCACGCACAGCGTATCGACGCGTTCCTCGAGCCGTTTGCCATCGCGCGAAACGATGAACCCGTTCACCACCATGTCCACGACCTGTTTCGCCGCAACCTGCGGATCCTTGATCACCGTGCCGGGGATCTTGCGCGAAGCGAGATTGCCTTGATCGTCATACTGGCGATCGCAATAGCCCTCGCGCGCCACCTTGAGACCGAGTTCCCGTCCGGCCTTTTCCATCTCGGAGCCGAAGTTGGTGACGTAGATGATATTGGCGTCCACCGCCTTGATTGCGCGTCCGATGGCCATCGCGTAATCACGATTCTCGGCGGCCATATTGTTGAGCGCGCCGTGCGGTTTCACGTGCGTCACCTTCTCGCCGACGTACGCCGCCATCGCTCCGAGCGCACCGATCTGATACGCGATGACGTACTCCAGATGCCGCGGATCCATGTCGATGCGCCGCCGGCCGAAGCCCCATAGATCGTTGAACCCGGGATGGGCGCCGATGCTCACGCCTTCCGCCTTGGCGCGCTCGACCACGCGCCGCATCGTGACCGGGTCTCCGGCGTGGAAACCGCAGGCGATGCTCGCCGAGCGGATGATCTTGAGAATCGCGTCGTCGTTGCCGATGTCATAGGCGCCGAAGCCCTCGCCCATGTCGGCGTTCAGATTCACCGATATCGTCATGGTTCGCCCTCGGTGGGATGCAGTGAGCGGCCCTACGCGCGCCTCGGGGATGATCTTGTCCGCAATTGCGCCACGAAGGTTCAATCGCCGGGCAATTATATGGTTCTAAGGGTGGAATAACAATATCATTGGACCCGCCATGCACCGATACGGACGTTTCGGCGCGCTGCGAACATCGGTACTGCACTCCCGCACACAATGAACGTGCGTTTCCTTTGCTGCGGCGACAGCGCGCTGGTGGTCGAGTTCGGCGCGCATATCGACCGGGGATTGAACGATCGCGTCCTGCGTTTCAACAACGCGGTGCGCGCCGCACGCATTCCGGGCATCGTGGAGACCGTTCCGACGTTCCGGTCCGTCATGATTCACTACGATCCGCTCCATACCGAAAGCGCCGCGGTGCAGGCAGCACTCGAACGACTGCTCGATAGCGAGGGGAGCGTGCCGCGCAGCGCAAGGCTTTGGCGCATCCCGGTTTGCTACACGCCAGCGCACGCGCCCGATCTCGAAGAGGTCGCTCGGCGCACGGGGCTTGCACCTGCGCAGGTCGTGCGCCTGCACAGCGAGAGACGCTATCGGGTCTACATGGTCGGCTTTTCGCCCGGATACCCGTACATGGGCGACCTGGCGCAGCGACTCACGCTTCCGCGCCGCACTGACCCGCGGCTACGCGTGCCGCGCGGTTCGATTGCCATTGCGGCGGGTATGACGGCGATCTACCCGGTCGAGAGCCCCGGCGGCTGGCATCTCATCGGAGCGACCCCGCTGCGCTTGTTCGATCTCGCGCGCTCGCCGCCCGCCTTACTCGCTGCTGGCGACGAAGTGCTGTTCGAGCCGATCGAAGCCGGAACCTTCGAGGAGATCCGCGCGGCGGTGGCCGCGGGCGACTACCGCGTTTCGTGCGAGACCGTGACGCCATGAAGCCGGCGCTGAAGATCGTTTCACCCGGGCCGCATACGACTGTGCAGGGCAAACCGCGTATCGGTTATCGGGACATCGGCGTGCCGGCGTCCGGGCCGCTCGATCGGGTGAGCTTGCACCTCGCCAATGCGCTCGTCGGCAACACCCCGGATGCGCCGGCACTCGAGTTCCTGCTCCAGGGGCCGGTGTGCGAAGTCGTCGCTCCTGCGGTGCGCCTCGCGCTACTCGGGTGCGCCGCGCACATCGAGGTGCGTTCTCATCGGCCGCGAGCGATTCCCGCGGGCCGCAGCGTGCGTCTCCTGCAAGGCGATGTTTTCCGCATCGGTTCCCTCATCGACTCCGCATGCGCCTACCTCGCGGTCGAGGGTGGCTTCGACATTGCGCCGGTGCTCGCCAGCCCGTCGACCTACGTGCGCGCGGGTTTGGGCGGGCTGCACGGGCGCCGTCTCGAAAAGGGCGACATCGTGCCGATCGCACGCGCAACCGTCGAGGCGTGCGATGAACGCGAACTTGTGCCGCCGCCCGACCCCCGCCATGACGCTCGCATCCGCGTCGTGCTCGGACCTCAGACCGATCACTTCACCGACGAGGGCGTGCGCACCTTGCTCAGCGCGGTGTACACCGTATCGCCACAAGCCGACCGCATGGGATTTCGCCTCGATGGCCCGGCGATTCAACACGCGCACGACTACAACATCGTCTCGGACGGAGTGGTCTCGGGTTCGATCCAGGTGCCCGGCACCGGGCGACCCATCGTCCTCATGGTGGACAATCAGACCACCGGGGGCTATCCCAAGATCGCAACCGTCATATCGGCGGACTTGCCGCTCGTCGGGCGGCGCCGGCCGGGGCGCTCGCTGCGCTTCACCGCCGTGAGCGTGCGCGAGGCGGAGCAGGCGCGCCGCGCGCAGGAAGCCGAGATCAAGACGCAGATCGACCGTCTGCGCAGGTTCCCGTGCGAGAATCGAGGGTGAGAGTGCACGCAAAGGCCGCCTCATGTCGAAACTGAAAGCAGTGTACGCGCGCAGTGCCGTGCCCCTCTACATCCAGATCGCCTCCGCGCTACGACAGCGCATCGGCAGCGGCCGGTGGCAGGGAGGACAGAAGATCTCCACGCTCGAGGAGTTGGAGCGTGAATTCGAGGTCGCGCGCGTCACCGTTCGCCTCGCAATCGAGCTGCTCGAGCGCGAGGGTCTGGTTCAGCGCCAGCAGGGACGCGGAACGTTCGTCACCGGCAAGGTGCAGGACAAACACTGGTTGCGGCTCGAGACGTCCTGGGCCTCGCTGATCGCGCCGATCAAGAGCAACGTTCCGCGCATGATCGAAGTGAAGGGTGCACCGGCGCGACCCATGCTGTCCGAGGAGGACGGTCGCCTGGCGGCGCGATACACTTTCCTGCGCAGCGTGCAGCTCAAGAACGACACACCTTATGCCGTCGTCAACCTGCACCTCGACCGCAGCATCTATGACCGCGACCCCGAGGCGTTCCGGACGCACACGGCGCTGCCGATACTCGCGAGTCTGAAGGAGGTCGACATCGTTCACGCGCATCAGACGCTCGTCATCGGTACGGCGGACCCCGAAACTGCCGCCCTGCTGGACGTTTCGCTCGGCGCGCCCACGGCCGAATGCCGCTGTGTCGTCATCGACAAGGACGGGATCGCCATCTATGTGGCCGACATCGTCTACCGTAACGACTGCGTCAAACTGCACATCGATCTTTTCGGCAGCGCGCGACCCGAGGCGGCGACGATCAAGGGCGGCAAGCTCGCGGTCAAACGCAAGACCCGGCGCGCAGCCGCCTCCGGGTCACGGCGCCCGCGGGCGGTGCATTGAACGCGATGGAAAGCGCACCTGCCAATCCGGGTCAGGGCATCGGCGCGAGCGTGCTGCGCAAGGAGGACGATCGCCTGCTGCGCGGGCGCGGGCAGTTCGTGGCCGATTTGCGACTCGCCGGCATGCGCGATGTCGCGTTCGTGCGCAGCCCGCTTGCGCACGCCCGTATCCGTGCGATTCACAAACCGCACGAATGCGGCGACGACATCTACACCGCGGCCGACCTCGCGCCCGTCAAGCCGATTCGTGCCGTGTCCGGGCTGCCGGGATTCAAGGTTTCGGAGCAGCCGGTGCTCGCGACCGGGAAGGTGCGCTATGTCGGCGAGCTTCTCGCCATGTGCGTGGCGGACACGCGCGCACGCGCCGAGGACATCGCAGCCTCGGTCAAGCTCGACCTGGAAGAGTTGCCCGCGGTCCACGACATGCTGGCGGGCCGCCAGGCGGGCGCGCCCCTGCTGCACGATTCGTGGGGGGACAACGTCTTCCTCGAAACGAATGTCGAGGCGGGCATCGCCCGGGCCTTCGATGCGCCTATCAAGGTGACGCGCGAGATCCGCACGGCGCGCCAGTGCATGGCGCCGATCGAGGGGCGCGGCGTGGTGGCGCACTGGGATCGGCGCCTCGAGCAACTCGTCATATACTCGGCAACACAAATGCCGCACATCGTGCGTACCGGGCTGAGCGAGTGCCTCGGGCTCGACCACGAAAGAATCCGCGTCGTGGCGCCCGACGTCGGCGGCGGCTTCGGTTACAAAGGCATACTGCTCGCCGAGGAGGTGGCGCTCGGATGGCTTGCGATGCACTGCGACCGTCCGGTGCGCTGGATCGAGGACCGGCGCGAGCATCTCACCGCGGGCGCCAACTGTCGCGAGCACCACTATCGCATTACCGCTTACGCCGAGCGCGATGGGCGTCTGATCGGCATAGATTGTGAGGCGACGGTGGATTCGGGTGCCTACTCGGCGTATCCGTTCTCGGCGTGTCTCGAAGCCGCGCAGGTCGCGAGCATCCTGCCCGGGCCGTACGACTTCCCCGCGTATCGTTGCAGGACGTATTCCGTGGCCACCAACAAGTGCCCGATCCTCCCCTACCGGGGCGTTGCCCGGACCGGGGTATGCTTCGCCTTGGAGCTCGTGCTCGACGCAATCGCGCGGGAGACCGGCATCGAGCCGCACGAGGCGCGGATGAAGATCCTGGTGCGCCCGGAACAGATGCCGTTCGACAATATCACCCGCAAGCATTTCGACAGCGGCGATTACCCGCAAGCACTGCGGCGCGCCGTGGCCGCGATCGACCTTCCCGCCGTTCGCGCCCGGCAGAAGCGCGGCGAACCGGACGGCCGCCTGATCGGACTGGGCACTGCGGTCTACTGCGAGCAGGCAGCGCACGGCACCTCGGTCTACGCGGGCTGGGGTATACCCATGGTGCCGGGTTACGAGCAGGCGAGCGCGCGCCTGACGCCCGATGGCGGTCTTGAGCTTCGCGTAGGCGTGCACTCGCATGGCCAGAGCATGGAGACCACGCTCGCCCAGGTCGCGCACGAGATCCTCGGCGTGGCGCTCGCGCGCATCACGCTCGTGCACGGCGACACCGCGTTTACGCCCTACTCTACTGGCACATGGGGTTCGCGCTCTATGGTGATGGCGGGGGGTGCGGTGGCGCGGGCCTGCGAGGAAATCGCACGGCGCGCGATCAGCATCGGTGCGTGGCTGCTGAAAGCCGAAGCGAGCGCGGTGCGGGTAATCGGCGGCGAGGTCGTCGGGCCGACGAGCAAGGTCTCCCTGCAGGACATCGCGCGCGTCTGGTACTTGCGACCCCAGGATCTGCCCGTGCACGTCAATCCCGGCGGACTCGAAGCGACGGTGGGCTACAAGCCGCTGCGCGACTCGGGAACTTTTAGCTATGCCGCGCATGCGGTCGTCGTCGCTGTCGATCCGGAAACCGGCAATGTCGAGATCCTCGACTACGTGATCGTCGAAGACGGCGGCAAGCTGGTGAACCCGATGGTCGTCGACGGCCAGATTTGCGGTGGTGTGGCGCAGGGTATCGGTACGGCGCTCTACGAGGAAATGCCGTTCGACGCCGCCGCACAGCCGCTCGCCTCCACCTTGGCGGATTACCTCCTGCCTGGGCCGACGGAGGTTCCTGCGATGCGCATCGAGCACATGGAGATTCCATCGCCGTATACCGAATTCGGCGTGAAGGGTATCGGCGAAGGTGGTGCCATCGCGCCACCTGCCGCGATCACCAACGCGATCAACGATGCGTTGCGCGCGCTCGGGGCGCGCGAGATTTTGCAATCGCCAGCCACACCGCGGCGTATCCTCGATGCGATCGCCCGCGCGGGCGAGGCGGCGCCGTGAAAGCCGCCAATTTCGAGTACGAACGACCGGGCGATATCAAGAGCGTGATCGCGCTCGCAGAACGCGAGGACATCGTCACGAAACTGCTCGCCGGCGGGCAGTCGCTCGGCCCCATGCTGAACCTGCGCCTTGCCCAGCCCGACGTGCTGGTCGACATCACGGCGATCCCCGAGCTCAAGCGGGTGGAGGAGAACGCGGATGCGGTAACGCTGGGCGCCTGTATCACGCATGCGGACATCGAAGACGGACGGGTGCCGGACGGCTGCGCAGGTGCGCTCTCTACGGTCGCGCGCGACATCGCCTACCGCGCAGTGCGCAATCGCGGAACGATAGGCGGGAGCCTCGCTCACGCCGATCCGGCGGCCGACTGGATCAGCTGCCTTGCCGCGATGGGCGCCGAGGCACTCGTGAGCGGCCCGGCAGGTCAGCGCACGCTTGCAGTCGCAGTGCTCATGACCGGCGCATTCGATACTGCGCTCGCACCCGGCGAGCTGATCGAAGCGGTGCGTATCCCGCGCTTCTCGCGAAGTGCGCGTTGGGGCTACTTCAAGGTCTCGCGCAAAACGGGCGAGATGGCGCAGGCGATCGGCGTGGTACTGCACGATCCGGACCGCGGCGTGTGCCGCGCCGTCATGGGTGCAACCGAGTCGGCACCCATCGTGTTCGCGCAAGCCGCCGCGCTCTTCGGCGGCACATCAGGCGCGCCCGCCTTGGATCGACTCGATCTTGACGCCGCAACGCAGGCACTCATTACTGCCGGCATCACGGACGCAATCGATCGCAAGCTACACATCACCGCGCTCAAGCGCGCCATCGGCCGTGCGGCGCAGGCATGAGGACGATCACGCTCACGGTCAATGCGAAATCGGTCACGGCGACCGTCGAGCCGAGAATGCACCTCGCCGACTTCTTGCGCGAAACGCTCCTCCTGACCGGCACTCACCTCGGCTGCGAGCACGGCGTGTGCGGCGCCTGCACGTTGCTCGTGGATGGCGCGCCGGTGCGCTCGTGTATCACCTATGCGGCGGCATGTGAGGGCGCGGACATCACGACGATCGAGGGGCTCGACGATGACGAGATCGCCGCCCGGCTGCGATGGGCGTTCTCGCACGAGCATGGGCTGCAATGCGGCTACTGCACGCCGGGGATGCTGATCTCGGCGCGCGACGTCGTGCTGAGAATGCCGCAGGCCGAGGAGCGTGACATCCGCGTCGCGATGAGCGGCAATCTCTGCCGCTGCACGGGCTATGCGGGCATCGTGCGTGCGATTTCGCGCGTGCTCGAAGAGCGCCGGCAGGGCGCGGCCGCGAGTCCCACCAATCCCCGCTCTGCGCTCGGCCCGGCGGGTTCCGGACACGCGGCGCCTTTCGCTGCCGCGCACGCAGCGCACCCCACCCACGAACCGGAAGGGCGCTCCGCACGTCCTGATCGGCGTCCCCTTCCGGGGGGTGTTCGGAACGATGCGCTCGGCGCGTCGCAGACGATGCTGCGCGAATCCTTCACCGTGGACTATCCCCGCGAGCGCGTATGGGCCTACTTTGCCAGACTTGGCGAGGTCGCGACCTGTCTTCCCGGCACATCGGTCCTTGGCACGCCCACAGAGGATCGCGTCGAAATCCACATGCGCGTACGCGCGGGCCCGATCGTCGCCGTATTCGAAGGCGCGGCCGATGTTGCGCGTGATGCCGCCGCTTATACAGGCATCATACGCGGCGCCGCACACGATACGCGCTCCCGCTCCGCGACGCGTGGTGAAATCCGCTACATATTGCGCGAGGAGAAGGCTGGCGCAGCGACGCGCGTGGACATGGAGCTTGCATTCGTGCTGACCGGTCCGCTCGCACAGTTCAGCCGCTCGGCGCTGCTACGCGATATCGCGCGGCGCATGACCGCAGCATTCGCGCACAATCTTCAAGCTCGACTTGCCGGGGAGCTTGACGCGATGCATGCACGGACGCCCAGCGCAGCCGCGGAGCTCAACGCCGGGTCGCTCTTCGTTTCCGCGCTCTGGAGCCGGATCAAAGCGTTCGTGCTCGCTCTGGTGAGGCGATAGCGCTCGCCGGGTTGTCTGCTGCGGGGCCACGTGGAGCGCGGGTGCGCTCAGGCGCCGAGATAGGCCTGCTTGACGTGCGGATTACCGAGCAATTCCGCACCCGCACCGCTAAGCGCAACGACGCCCTGTTCGAGGACATACGCCCGATCGGAGAGTTCGAGCGCCGCATAGGCGTTCTGCTCCACCATGACAACCGTGACACCGTCCATCCGGATCTGACGGATGATATCGAACGTGCGCTCGACGATGTTCGGCGCGAGCCCGAGCGAGGGCTCGTCCAACAGGATGAGCTTCGGCCGCGACATCAGAGCCCGCGAAATGGCGAGCATCTGCTGCTCGCCGCCCGAAAGCGTTCCCGCCGCCTGGTTGCGGCGCTCGTGCAGAATCGGAAAGCGCGCGTAGACAGCACTCAGGTCGGCCGCGATCCCCTTCGCGTCACGGCGCAGGTAGCAGCCAAGATCGAGATTCTCGCGCACGCTCATATAGGGGAACACCCGCCGGCCCTCCGGACAATGCGCGATTCCGAGCTCGAGGATACGGCGCGCCGAAGCCCGCGTGATGTCTTCTCCCTCGAGGGTGATACGACCGCCGCGTGCCGGAAACACGCCGGAAATCGCCCTGAGCGTAGTGGTCTTCCCCGCGCCGTTGGCGCCGATCAGGCTGACGAGCTCGCCTTTCTTCACTTCGAGCGACAGCTCGCGCACGGCGAGAACCTTGCCGTAGCGGCACTCCAGACGATCAACCGTGAGCACGCGCGTACCTCTCGCCCAGATAGGCGCGAATCACGTCCGGATTGCGCTGGATGCCTTCCGGTGGCCCGTCGGCGATGATCTTCCCTTGGTTGAGGCACACGACGCGATCCGAAACCCCCATCACCATCTTCATGTCGTGTTCGACCAGCAGCACGGTGATGCCAAGCGCCCGGATCTGCGCGAGCTTGCGCATGAACATTGCCGTCTCCGCCGGGTTCATGCCGGAAACCGGCTCGTCCAGCAACAACAGCGTGGGCTTTGCGGCAAGAGCGATGGCGATCTCGAGCAGCCGCTGCTCGCCATACGGCAAGGCAGCCGCAAGCTCCGCGGCGCGCGCGGCGAGCCCGACGAAATCGAGGATGCGTTGCGCCTCCGACTCGAGCGCACGCTCATCGCGCGCGACGCTCGGTAGAGCGAGCATGATCGCAAACATTCGCTGCCTCGAGCGCAGGTGCAGCCCCATCAGGATATTCTGCAGGACGCTGCGGCCGCCGAATACGCTGGTTTTCTGGAACGTGCGCACGATCCCCAGTTGCGCGATCCGATTCGGTTTCAAGCCATTCAGGCGCCTACCGCGATAGACAATCTCACCGCGGGCCGCTGGCAGGTAACCGGTGATCGCATTGAACGCGCTGGTCTTGCCGGCGCCATTCGGACCGATCAGCGACACCACTTCGCCCTCGCACACGTCGAGCGTCATGTCCTCGATTGCGACCAATCCCCCGAAGCGGACCGACAGGCCTTGCACGCGCAGTGCGATCGGCGCGGCACTCATCAGCGCACGGCCTGCACTCGGGCCGCTGCCCGGGACGCGGCGCGCCGCTCCTGCCAGCGCTCCCACTGCCGGCCAACCGCTGGAACGATGCCCTCGGGCAGAAAGTAGAGCACGGCGATCATCAGCAATCCGTAGCAGATCCACTGCAATTCCGGGGCGATATCGAAGGCGCGCAGAATCTCGGGCAGCAGGCCGAATATGAGACCACCGACGATCGGACCCGCGAGCGTTCCTTTACCGCCGGTCATGACCATGATTACCATCGTCACGGTATAGAGAAAAAGGAAGACGTCGGGATCGACGATGCGAACGTAGTGCGTGTAGAGCGCACCGGCCGCACCCGCCATCGCCGCCGACACCACCGTAGTCAACACGAGGCAGCGAGTGACATCGACGCCCACCGATGTTGCGAGCGGCTCGTTCTCCTTCAGCGCCAGCATGGCGCGGCCGGCGCGTGAGCGCACGAGCCGCCGCACGATGACATAGGAGACCACCGCCACGCTCAGCACCAGCCAGTAGTTCTCCGGTTTCTTCCAGAACGTGTGCGCCCCCAGTCCGGGCAGCCACAATGTGAGCGGCGGGATGTTGTTGAGCGCCATCGGACCTTGCGTCAGTTCGACCCAATTGACGGCGACCAAGCGTACGACCTCGGCGAAACTGATCGAAACGATGACGAAATATGCGCCCCGAACCTTGAATGACACCCAGCCGATGAACCAGCCGCACGCGCCGGCAAATGCGATCGCCACCGGAATCGCAAGCCATACCGGCTTCGGATCCACTGCCAATACGATTTCCGGGGCGAGTTGCACGCTGAAACCGAGTGAGCTCAGGGCGCTCGCATACGCGCCGATGCCGAAAAACGCCACGTGCCCGAGCGAGAGCTGCCCCGTGTACCCAAGCAGCAGGTTCAGGCTGATCGCCGCGATGATGAAGATTCCGGTGATGACCAGCACATGGATGAGGTACAGGTTCGCCAGCCACAACGGGATGGAAACCAGAAACACGAGCCACAAGAGGGTCAGCGCGCGCCTCACCCGATCCGCTCCTTCTGCGCGAAGAGCCCCGTGGGCTTGAACACCAAAATCAGGATGATGATGAGAAAACCCATCGCGTCGCGGTAGCCCGACGAGATATAGGCAGCGCCGAGCTCCTCGACAAGAGCGAGGATGAAGCCCCCGACCGTCGCTCCGACGATATTGCCCAGCCCGCCCAGGATGACGATGGCGAATGCTTTCATGGCGGCGAGATCGCCCATCGTCGGTACGGCGACGAATACCGGTCCGAGCAGCGCGCCAGCTGCGGCCGCCAACCCGGAACCGAGCGCAAAGGTCGCGGTGTTGATCGTCCCGATCTGTATGCCCATCAACGCCGCCGTATCGCGATCCTGGAACGTCGCGCGCATCGCCATGCCGAGTTTCGTGTGGTTGATGAGCGCATAGCTCGCCGCGATGAGCACGATCGCGACGCCGAAGACGAACAGCCGGATCCACGCGACCGAAACGGGGCCGATCACGAGCGGAGCTGAAGGGAAAGGACTGTCGATCGACTTGGCGACCCCGGTCCAGAGTAGCTGCTCGGCGTTCTGCAGCACGATCCAGCCGCCGATCAGCACCAGCATCGTGGTGTCGATGTCCGTGCCACGGAGCTTACGCAGCAACGTGATTTCGAGAAGTGCGCCGAGCAGCACGCCGAGCGCTACGGCGAGCACAAGCGACGCAAAGAAATTGAGCCCCAGCAGCATCACCAGCATGTACATCATGTAGGCGCCGAACGCGTACAGCTCGCCGTGAGTGAAATTGACGAGCCGCATGATGCCGAAGATGAGCGTAAGTCCGATGCCGAGCAGCGCATAGATGCCACCCAGCATCAACGCGTTCAATCCATGCTGGAGAAGCTCGTCCACGAGTCAGGATCCGGATGCGATGCATTGCCATTCACGCATTCGGCACCCAGGGCGAATGGTTAAGCGTTCACACATTCGGTGCGATGTCAGCAACGTTCGTGGCATCTCGACGAAACGGCACGCGCGAGAACCGCGCGCGGCGGCTTTCAGCGCGCGGCGCGCGGGTTGCAGGCCTTCGAGGCAGCCTCCTAGAACCTCGCGACCTTGCCGTTTTCGATTTTCACCACGTACACCGACGGCACGCTCTGAGCGCTTTCCTTGCCCGCAGGGCCCTGCTTGATGAACGCGATGTCGCCGTTGATGCCAGCCACTTTCACGTTCCAGAGCGCCTTCTGGATCGCCGCAGGTTCCGCCTTGCCGGCTGCCTTGATCGCCGCCACGATCGTCATGATGCCGTCGTGGCCGCGGAAACCTTCGGTGAGACCTCCCGGATTGTGCTTGCGTGCATTCCACTCTTTGACGAAGGCCTTCGCGACGTCCGGATTCTTGACCGCTTCCGGGAACCACGGCGTGAAGAAGACGAGGTGCATCGAGCCGTTGGCCGCATCACCCGCCTGCTGGATCAATTGATCCGGCGAGTTCGAGCCGCCCGTGGTGATGATGCGCGCCTTCAACTGCTGCGCCTTGGCCTGGCGCAGAACGAGCGTGATCTGCTCCACCGCGGTAGTGACGAACACCGTGTCTGCTCCGGAGGACTTGATCTTCGCGAGTTGTGCGGAGAAATCGGTCGCCTTCGGATCCATCGTCTCCATCACACCGACCTGGACGCCCTGCTCCTTCAGCATCTGCGAGAACTCCTTCGCCGCGCCGAGGCCGAAATCGTTATTCGTGGAGAGAAAGTCCGCCTTCTTGATACCGATCTTCTTCACCATCGGCGCGAATGCCTTCGCCTCCATCGAGGAGGTCGGGGAGATGCGGAAGATCCACGGATTGCCAGACGTGGTGATCTTCCCCGACGACGAGGTCTCGACCACCATCGGCACGCCGTACTCCATGAGTTTCGGCATGACCGCGAGCGTCAAGGTCGAACTCCACGCGCCCATCAATACCGGCACCTTGTCACGCGCGATCAGTTTCTCCGCGGTCGCCACCGCTTCGGTGGGATTGGACTTGTTGTCCTCGACGATGAGCTGGATCTTGCGTCCGAGGACGCCACCCGCCTTGTTGACCTCGTCTTCGGCCATCTTGGCACCCTGCGCCACATAGTTGCCCGAAGCGGCAAACGCGCCGGTAAGCGGCTGGGTGACGCCGATCTTGATGTCCTGCGCGGCAACGTGAAACGGGAGCAACGTAGCAGCGGCGATGCCCAGCGCGACTGGCTTCCATGAACACGGTTTCATGGTCGACCTCCTTTGGTTGGACCGGCGAAAGTTATTGGGATCCGGTATTGCTCATGTCATTGTATGGCAAATAGGACCATTGCCACAAAGCCGCGTGCGCGGCACTTGCACAAGGATCTGGACTACGAACGTGTAGCCGCGCAAGTGCCGCTGGTATTATAGTTGGTATCATGTGCACATTCGCCGTCGACCGACGTCGGCTCTAGCGCCCTGCGCACCGAGACAACGAACCGGAAGGCCCACGTTCGATTCATGACCGCATTCGACCTCACGCCCGAGGTGGCCGACGCAAACGTGCGCCAGAACGCAGTGCTGCGCCTGCGCGAGCTGAGGGTCACGCTGCCTACCCTCTCGGAACTCGCCGATCCCGCACGCATCGGCCAGGCGCAGCAGGTGACGCTCGGCGGCATCGATCCGGACGAGCCGCTCGCAGCCAACCTGTGGCGCGTACACTGGTTCAACGACGAGGCGCGCACTGGCCGTGACGGCATTCCGGGCCATATCGTCCTGCCCGAGTCGGTCACCGGCGTGAAAGCGAAAATCGCCGTGGCGCTCGGCGATCGTTTCCCCATGATCGGTGCGCACAAGGTGCTCGCCGCCTATGGCTGTCTCGTACCGCGTCTGGTGACCGGCCGCTTCGATCCCCAAAGCGACAAGGCGATTTGGCCGTCCACCGGCAACTACTGCCGCGGCGGGGTGGCGATTTCACGCACGCTGGGCTGCCGCGGCGTCGCGGTGCTGCCTGCCGGCATGAGCCGCGAGCGCTTCGCATGGCTCGAGCGCTGGGTGCGCGATCCTGCGGACATCATCCGAACCACGGGCACGGAAAGCAACGTCAAGGAGATCTACGACAAGTGCGCGGAGCTGGAACGCACCCCGCACAATGTCATCGTCAACCAGTTCTCCGAGTTCGGCAATTACCTGGTGCACTACGCGTGCACCGGGCGAGCGCTGGAGGCCATCTACCATCATCTGCTGAATCGCGACCCCGCGCTCAAGCTCACAGCCTTCGTATGCGCCACAGGCTCTGCGGGCACGATCGGCGCAGGCGACTATCTCAAGGCCAGACACGGCACGCGCATCGCGGCCGTGGAAGCGATCGAGTGCCCGACCATGCTGTGCAACGGTTACGGCGAGCACAACATTCAGGGCATCGGCGACAAGCACCTGCCGCTGATCCATAACGTGATGAACACCGATTTCGTGATCGGCGTATCGGATCGCAGCTCGGATTCGCTCAACCTGCTGTTCAACGAAAATGCCGGCCGCGATTATCTCCTGCGCCGGCGCAAGATCGATCCCAGCCTGCTGCGGCAGTTCGCGCACGTCGGGCTTTCGGGCTACGCCAACATCGTCGCTGCGATCAAGCTCGCCAGACATCTCGAGCTCGGAGCCGATGACGTCATCGCGACCGTCGCGACCGACGGCGCCCCTCTCTACCAGAGCGAGCGCGCAAACTTCCTTGCGCGCCACTATGGCGGCACGTTCGACGACGTCAATGCCGGCGAGGTTTTCGGCCGCGATCTGGACGGCATCGCGGACGATCACCTGATCGAGCTGACGCACGTCGACCGGCGGCGCGTATTCAACCTCGGCTATTACACGTGGGTCGAACAGCAAGGTGTGGCACTGGAAGATTTCGACAAGCGCAAGAACCCGTCGTTCTGGAAGGGTCTGCAGGATACGATTCCCGCCTGGGACGAGTTGATTGCCAGGTTCAACGCCGACACGGGGGCGAAACATGCGCAGTAATCCGGGTGGAGGGGAGCTTCGTGTGCCCGCGCGGCGGGCGAGCTCCTCCGCAGCGGCGTGAGCGGGTCGTATCTCGAGCTGCGGCGCCGTCTCGCCGCGCGCGACCGCAGCCTGCACGAAAAGGTGACCACGCTCGACGCGGCGGCGGCGCTCGTCAAGGACGGCGAGACGGTCGGCATCGGTGGCAGCACGCTGTCGCGCACGCCGATGGCGATGATCTGGTCGCTCATCCGCGCGCGCCGCAAGAACCTGACTTACGCCCGCGGCATCACCTCGAGCGAGGGCGACTGGCTGCTCGGATCGGGTGCGTGTCGCCATGCCATCACGAGCTGGTTCAGCCAAGGTATCGTGTGGGGCGTCTCCAAGGTGATGCGCCATTACGTGGAAAACGGGCTCGCGCGCTTCGATGAATGGAGCCACATGGCGATGGGCATGCGCTTTCGCGCCGGCGCGATGGGCGTTCCGTTCCTGCCGATGCGTACCATGCTGGGGTCGGACCTACTGCGCCAACGCCCGGAAGTGCGCGAAATCGACTGCCCCTACAGCGGCGAGCGGTTGCTCCTCGTGCCTGCGCTCAATCCCGACGTCGCGCTGATTCACGTCCAGCGCTGCGACGCCTACGGCAACGCACAGATCGACGGCCTGCAGTTTCTCGACATCGACCTCGCGATGGCGGCGAACCGGGTGATCCTCACCACCGAGCGCGTCGTCTCCAACGACCAGATCCGGCGCGCGCCGGATCAGACCAAGATTCCGTTCTTTGCGGTCGAGGCGGTGGTCGAGGTCCCGTTCGGCTGCGCGCCGCACGAGTGCAGCAATACCTACGAACCGTTCTTCAGGCATATGGACCAATACACGGCGCTCGTGAACGGCGATCCGGTGAAGGGCATGCAGGAATACCTCGAGCGCTACGTGTACGGCCCAGGTTCGTGGAACGAGTACCTGAACCTGCTCGGGCTGGAACATCTGCTCACGGCGGCGCGCGGCGGGCGGAGCGTGTCCAATGCCTGAGAATCGATCAGCCGGCCGCGCGAACGCAGCGGCGGGAGCAACCGCACGTACCGGGGGTGGCGTAACCGGGCCTCCGGGCGAACGCTATACTGCGGCCGAGCTTCTGGCCGTGATGAGCTCGCGCCTGCTGCAAGACGGTCAGGTCGTATTTGCGGGCGTAGGCATTCCCTTGCTCGCCGCCACACTCGCGCAGGGACTTCACTGCCCGGGCCTCACGATACTGTTCGAAGGCGGGGTCATCGGGCCGATCATCGAGCCGGGGAAGCTCCCGCCGTCCACGAACGAGCAACGCTGCACCATCCGCGCCAACATGGTGCTGAGCAGCACCGACGTGCTGCTGCTCCTGCAACGCGGCTACATCGACATCGGCTTCATGGGCGGGGCGCAGATCGATCAGTACGGCAACCTCAACTCGTCGTTCATCGGCGATCCGGCGCGACCGAAGACACGCCTCCCCGGCACCGGCGGGGGCAATGACATCGCGAGTCTCGCGCAGATGATCGTCGCGATGAAGCACGAGAAGCGCCGTTTCGTCGAGCGCGTCGATTTCATCACGAGTCCGGGCTTCCTGCGTGGGGCCAACACGCGCCGCGACAGCGGGCTCGCAGCCGGCGGCATGTATCGCGTGGTAACCGATCTGGGTCTGTTCGGCTTCGACGAAGAAACGAAACGCATGAAGATTCTCGCCCTTCATCCCGGTGTCACGCTCGAGCAAGTCCGGGACAACACCGGCTTCGAGCTCGCGGCCGACCCTGCGCTCGAGACCACCGAGCCGCCCGGGCGGGAGGAAATCGCGGCGCTGCGCAGGCTCGATCCCGAGCGGCTCTATATCGGCAGTTAAGCCGCAGCCCGCATCGACACAGGAGCCGCCCGCATGCCCGGTTTGCACAACACGTTCGGTATCGCCGCCCGCAACTTCACCGCCTATCCCGAGATGCCGGATGCGCGAGCGCTGGTCGAGTATGGCGTGAAGATGGAAGAGATGGGTTTCGATTCGCTGTGGGTGTGGGATCACATCCTCCTTGGCGTCGAACCGAGCTTCCCGATCGTCGATTCACTCACGCTCCTTACCGCCATCGCAGCGCGCACACGCAAGATCAAGCTTGCAACCGGCATACTGGTCCTGCCGCTGCGTAACCCCGTGGTGCTCGCCAAGCAGTTGGCCAGCATGGACCAGATCTCCAACGGCCGACTTCTTCTCGCTATGGCGTCCGGGTGGTACAGGCGTGAATTCGACGCGGTCGGTGTGCCGTTCGAGAACCGCGGCAAGATCATGGATGAGAACCTCGACATCCTGACACGGTTCTGGACCGAAGACATGGTCAAGGGCGAGTGGACGCATCACAAGATTCCGGCGGGCGTGATGCATCCCAAGCCGGTGCAGCAGCCGCGTCCTCCTATCCTCATCGGCGGCTACGTCGATCGCGTGTTGAAACGCGCGGCAACCGCGGGCGACGGTTGGCTCACTTATTTCTACCGCCCCGAAAGCTTCGCCAAGTCGTGGGCGAAGGTGCGCGCCTTCGCCGAGCAGGCCGGCAAGGATCCCGACACGCTCATGAACGGCGCCCAACTGCCGATCGCGATCGGCAAATCACGCGCCGAGGTGGAAGGCCCGATGATGGAGTGGCTCGGCACGGAGTGGGACTACGCCTCCTGGAGCGACTCCACCAAGGACAGCGCAATCATGGGCAGCGTCGACGAGTGCATCGCGCAACTGCAGGAACATCTCGCCGTGGGCGTGCAGAAGATCATCTTCGTGCCGTATAAGTACGAGATGGCTCAGATCGAGATCATTGCCCGGGAAATCGTTCCGCGGCTCAAGGCCTCACGCGCCTGACGGCGTGCGCCGTCTCATATCGAATCATCGCAATCGCCCGGCAATGCAGTGATCAGCATCTTCGATCTCTTCAAGATCGGTATCGGCCCCTCGTCCTCGCATACCGTGGGGCCGATGAAGGCCGCGGCAGCGTTCGCGAACGCGCTGCGCGCCGATACCGCGCTCGCTCCGATATCGCGGCTCGGTGTGCGGCTGTTCGGCTCGCTCGCGTGTACCGGCAAAGGGCACTGTACCGACAAGGCGGTCGCCCTCGGATTGGCCGGGCATCTGCCGGAGGCGATCGACCCCGACGAGGCGGACCGCCTGTGGGAGGCGGCCCGCACGACAAAGCGTCTGCTCCTGCCCGACGGGCGGGAGTGCGATTTCGACCCGGTGCTGGATATCGTTTTCGAGACGGCGATCACGTTGCCGCGACACCCCAATGCGCTGGAATTCGTCGCCTCCGATATCGGGGGAAACGTGCTTGCGAAGCAGGTGTGGTACTCGGTCGGCGGCGGCTTCATCGTGCGCGAGGGAGACGATGAGGCACCCTCGTCCGAGCGCACCGTACCGTACCCTTTTCGCTCGGGAGCGGAGCTGCTCGCGATGTGCGGCACGAACGGGTATTCCATTGCCCAGCTCGTGTTCGAGAACGAGCTTGCGCTACGCTCGCGCGAAGCGATCGAGGCGCACATCGGGCGCGTATCGGCGACGATGTTCGCGTGCATCGATAACGGCATCCAGGCCGAGGGCATCCTGCCGGGCGGACTCAAGGTGCCGCGGCGGGCGCGCAATCTCTACCGCCGCGTGAAGGAGGAGCGCGCGAAAGCGGGCCCGCCGCACGACGCGATGGAGTACGTCAGCATCTACGCGATTGCGGTAAACGAGGAAAACGCTGCCGGCAGACGCGTCGTAACCGCTCCCACCAACGGCGGCGCTGGCGTCGTCCCCGCGGTGCTGCGCTATTACCGCGACCACTGTGGCGGCGCCACGGACGCAGGCATCTCGACCTATCTTCTCACCGCAACCGCGATCGGCGGCTTGTACAAGATGAACGCCTCGATCTCGGCCGCGGAAGTGGGGTGCCAAGGCGAAATCGGAGTCGCGTGCTCGATGGCGGCGGGGGGGCTCGCGGCGGCGCTCGGCGGCACTAACGAGCAGGTCGAGAACGCCGCCGAGATCGGCATGGAGCATCATCTCGGCATGACCTGCGATCCGATCGGGGGACTCGTGCAGATCCCGTGCATCGAGCGCAACGCCTTCGGCGCCGTCGGTGCGGTCAACGCAGCCCTGCTCGCGCTGCGCGGCGATGGCATTCACCACGTGAGCCTGGATCAGGTGATCACGGCGATGCACGAAACGGGCAAGGACATGCAGGCGAAGTACAAGGAGACCGCACGCGGCGGGCTCGCTGTCAGCGTGCCGAATTGCTGACGCCGCAAGCCCCGCGCAGACTCCGTTTCTTGATTCGCACCCATGCGCTCCGCCTTCTCGGCGATGGATCGGCTACGCCAATTGATCCGCCGCGCTACAATGCGTACGCGCCCCAGCCTGAGATTTGACGAGAAGATCGAAATGCCCGCACCCGACTGGCCTGCGTTACGCAACGAGTTCCCGACGCTTCAGCACTGGATCTACCTCGACAGCGCGCGCAAGACGATTCCCCCGCGCTGCCAGGAGTACGCGATGCAGGAGTACACGCGCGATATCTACGAGAACGCCGGCGCTGACGCGTGGTCCGCGTTGAACATCGGCGCAACCCGCTCAGAGCTCGCGGACCTCCTCGGCGCTGATCCGGAGGAAATTGCGTTCACGAAGAACACAACCGATGGCCTGCTGATGGCTGCGCACGCGTTCGATCTGCGCCCCGGCGACAACATCGTGCTCACCGACATGGAGCACTTCGCGAACGTCTGGATCTGGAAGCATTGGGAGAAGCGAGGCGTCGAGATCCGCCGCGCAGCGCATCGCAACGGGCGGTTGCCGCTCGAAGCGTTCATGGAGAAGATCGATGGCCGCACGCGTGTGGTTTCTACGGCATACATCACCTACGGCAACGGCGTTCGCGTGAATCTGGCGCAGCTCGGCGCCGCATGCCGCGAGCGCGACATCAGACTTGTCGTCGACGGCGTGCAGGCGGCGGGCGTGCTCTCGACACCGCTGCGCGACCTGAACGCAGACGTAATCGCGATGGGCGGTCATAAAGGGCTCTTCGGCCTGACCGGCTCGGGTATCGTCTACTGCCGCCGCGAGCTCGTCGATTCGGTGGTAACACCGTTCGTGAAGGAGCCGACGCCCCTCGAAGCGAAGGGCCACGCAAGCAGCCAATTCGACTACGTTCGGGTCGCGCACCGCTTCGAGGCCGGCAACCCGAACTTCCTCGGTATCCGCGTGCTACGACGTGGCGCGCAGTTCATCCGGTCGATCGGCCTCGCAGCCATCGAGTCGCGCGTGCGCGAGCTCTCGACACACTGTCTCAAGCTCCTGAAGAACGCCACGCTCGAGACGATGACACCCACGCCATGGGAAGAGCGTGCTCATATCGTCAACGTGTTGGTGCCGGATGCCGAACGTGTCATGAATGCGCTACGGGACGAGCACCGCGTCATTGTCAACGTCAAGGACGGCGCGATACGCATCTCGATGGGCTTCTTCAACAACGAAGAGGATCTGGAAAAGGCAGTGCGCGCGATCGTACGCGAAACCGGCGGACACCGCGTGCATGCGGCATAGCCGACGGCGGATCTCGACGCCGGCACGAACGCCATGAGGCTTTCGGCGCGGGCAAGAAACCTCAAGCGCTGTTGCTCCAAATCGGGAGAACCGAGAGCGACCCGCCGGGGTCTCGCGGCATTGGCGCCGCTGCCGTACCCGCATTGTGGGGGGCTTGCGCCGCCATGGCGCCCAATGCGGAGCTGCTGGCGTTCGATCTTCACGCCCCTGCGAATGACGGGCTCGCCTCGAGCGACGATTCCTCCCGGGTTACGCCGCGAATTCGTTCCACGCCGGGCGGCCTACGGCGCAAATTCCCACGGATCAGAATGTCGAAAAACCTCGCCGTCGCGCCGGCAGGCCTCGCACGCGAGTCGTTGTTGCGCGACTCCCGACTCAAACCTAAGATGGAGTAGGCTCGCCCGCGCCTCGGCGATGGCCGCAGGCCGCGGCGAACGCCGATCGCCAGCCGCTCGTGCAGCGAGCGCTGCGGCGTGACCTCTTGCAGTGCTGTGACGAGGATGGTGACATGCTCCAGAGCTTGTCCGGGCGTATCGCGCTGGTGACCGGCGCGAGTAAGGGAATCGGCCGCGCGGTCGCGCTCGCTTTGGCGCGCGAGGGTGTCGAGCTCGCGATCTGCGCACGCGGCGTGGCCGATCTGGAAGACGCTGCGCACGCGATCCGTGCGCTCGGCGTCCAGGCGCTCGCCGTGCCGACCGACATGACCGATCCGGCCGCGGTGCACGCGTTCGTCGCGCGCTCGGCGCAGCACTACGGCCGCATCGATATCCTGATCAACAACGCGGTGACATCGACGCAAAACACGTTCGCCGCGCTCTCCGACGAGGAGTTTCGCTATCATATCGACGTGAAGCTCCTGGGCTACGTTCGTTGCGCGCGTGAAGCCGTACCGCACATGCAGGCGAAGCGCTGGGGACGCGTCGTCAACGTCGCGGGCATGACAGCGCGCATCGTCACCGACTTTCGCATGACGAACGGCGTGGTGAACTCCGCCGTCACCAACTTCACCAAGCACCTCGCCGAACAAGTCGGCAAGGATGGCGTCACGGTCAATGCGGTGCATCCGGGATACACGTGGACGCCGCGGCTGGAGGAGGGACTGCGCAAATGGGCGCAGCTCGAAGGCGTCTCCTTCGAGGAGGCCTGCGCCCGGCGCCTGCGCGAGGTGCCGATCGGGCGGTTCATCCAACCCGAGGATCTCGCCAACCTGATCGTGTTCCTGTGCTCGGACGCAGCCAGCGCCATCACCGGGCAGGCGATCGCCGTCGATGGCGGATCGGGGCGCTCGATCAATTACTAGGCACTGCCGTTTGCGCAGTGCCCGCCACTCGAGCCGCTTTCTCGCAGCGGACCCGGCGGCCGACCCCTTTAGCCACGGTCCAGGAGTCTCATGCATGTATACACCGCGAATTCTCGGCGCTGCCTGCTTCGCAGTCGGCGTTTGCAACCCCACGCTTCCAGCCTGGGCGGCAGAATCGTATCCGAATCGGCCGATCCGATTCATCGTGCCTTATCCGCCCGGCGGCACGACCGACCTGGTCGCTCGCGGCATCGCCGACAAGCTGAGCAGGGCTTGGGGGCAGCAATTCGTGATCGACAACCGCGGCGGCGCCAGCACGATGATCGGCGCACACCAGATGGCCCGGGCGGCGCCCGATGGCTATACCATCGGCCTGATCACGCAGACGACCATGTCGATCAATCCGCACGTTGCTAAGAAACTGCCCTACGACCCGGCGAAGGACTTTGCGCCGATCACGCAGGTCGTCTATAACCCCTATGTGATTGCCGCGCATGCCTCGACGCCCTTCAACGACTTGCAGGGCCTTATCGCACATGCGAAGGCCAAGCCTGGTTCCATCACCTACGCGACACCGGGCAATGGATCCACCAATCACCTGGGCGGTGCACAACTCGAGAGCCTCGCGGGTATCAAACTGCTGCACGTGCCCTTCAAAGGCTCGGGACCCGCGACCACCGCCGCGGTGGGCGGCGAGGTGAACCTGGTGATCACGGGCCCGGTCACGGTAGCGCCCCACGTCAAAGCCGGGCGACTGAAGTACATCGCGTTCGCCGATGAGCACCGCCACCCGCACTACCCGGATGTACCGTCGACCGGCGAATACGGCCTGAAGGGTTATCGGGCAGGTACTTGGTTCGGGATCGTCGGCAGCGCCGGTACGCCGCGCGAGATCGTCGGTGCCCTGAACAAAGGTATCGTTCAGGCGTTGGACGATCCTGATCTGCGGTCCAAGCTGACTGCGGCCGGCTTCGACATCCAGACGCAGTCACCGGATGCTTTCGGCAAGTTCATGGCCAAGGACCGCGCGGCCATCGCGAAAATCATCAAGGACGGCGGGCTCAAATTCGAGTAGCCATTCTTGTGCGTCGAGATGACAGTCTGACAGCCGCCAACTACGAGTACTCGGTCCGCGACCGAGTTCGCCGGCGCTTTGCGGTCGCCGCCGTCGAGCAAAGCCAGTGCGACTCTCGGCGAGAGCGCACCGGGCACCGCGCCGCCCTGAGTCGGTGCGCTCGCGGGCGCCTACGGTTGTTTCGGGACTTTGTATTCGGTTTCCTTCTGGAACGGCTCCCAGACGGTTTCGTAACCGACGAACCCTTTCTCGTTGGGAGCCATCTGGCGCGTGGTCACGAACCGCGCATGGCCATCGGGAACCTTGCTGGGAACCTTCTTTTCCTCGCTCATGAGCCGCCTCTCTTGCCGTGAACCCGAAACTGTCGTTCAGTAGAACCGAATCTGTACCGTGACATCCGCAATCCCCACTCAGACCGGCCGCATCAGCGACGGCGGGACATCCGCAGCCGCCACCGCCGCGAGCCCCTCGCGCATTTCCTCATCCGTCGCATCGCGCACGGTCAGAACCTCGAGCGTAAAGACGACGTCCCGCCCGCACAGCGGATTGTTGCCGTCGATCGTCAATGTCTCATCGTCGATCCGCGTCACCAGGAAGCTGCGGGTCTGGCCGCGGTCGCTCTCCATGAGAATGGAGGTGCCGATCCGCCGATACTCCTCGGGCACATTCTCGATGCGATCGGTGAACACCAGCGACTCGTCCCTCGGGCCGAAAATCTGATTGCCGGCGATCGGCACCTCGATGACATCACCGGGCGACTTGCCCTCCAGCGCCATGTGGACGGAGGGAGCCAGGATTTCGTTATGCCCGTGGACGTAGCCCAGCGGGAACTCGACCCGCGTGAGGACGTGTCCCGACTTCTTATCGGTCACCCTATAGGTCAACTCGACGAACTTGCCGTCTCGGATGGCTTCACTCACGCCGAATCCCATCGGCCGCTCAAAAAATCGAGGCTGCGAAAATCTTGATCTCCCCGTCCTCGTAGCCAAGCACCAGCCGGCCCAGCCACTCGCCTTGTTTCTTGGTGCTGCGCTGCCGGTACAGGACCGTAACGTGCTCGCCGCGGCGGATAATGCCCAGATGGTCGAAGTCGTCGGACAGGCTTCGCGCGAGCTCGCTATTCGCGAACTGATGGTTCACGACGACCTGGTTCATCGCGAGCGCCAGGGACTTGGCGAAATTCCTGACGAATCGACCGTACTGGCCTTCGTTGGAATTCTTGAGAAGATCCCGCCACAACGGATCGGCCACGGTCCAGATCTCCGCGTCCGACTTATCAATGATATTCACCCGCGGATCCGGGTGTCCGGTAGAAACCGGTTCCGCACTGCTCAACACATCCGTCATGTCAGCCTTCGTTCCGCGGCGTGCAGGGTCAGCATGCGCCTCCCCGGCCCGTATGTCACTCGCCGCTCGAAACCAGGTGATAACACGGCGCCTTCTCCATCGTGTACTCACCGGTCTGCGGATCACGACGCGAAACCGTCAACACGTGCCAGTTCGCGTCATCCACCTTCATCGCGTCGCCCCGGTAGTAGTAGCCCGGCCAGCGGGTCTCCTTGCGAAACAGCGTGTGCTGCGTCACGCACTCGGCGGCGCGGTGGCGGTGCTTCAATTCCCACGCCCGCAGCAACTCGTGGATGTCCTTGGCGGCCAGGCTCTCAAGGTCTTCTTCCATGATCTTGAGCTTCTTGAGACAGATGTTCAGGAGCTTTTCGTTGGTCATGTAACCGACGGTGTAGCCGCCGCAATACTCGTCCATGAGCTTCTGCAGGCGGTCCAGTCCCTGTTGCGGATTGATGTAGTGCGGGTTGACGCTGCCCGCCACGACCGCATTGCGGTAGACCGTGTGATGCTCCAGCGGTTTGTAGATCTCTTTGCGGCGGCGCTCGATCTGCTCGCCCGATACGACGATGCCTTCGGCTTTCCCGTCGTCGATGTACTTGCACGCCGCCTTCGCGGCGAGGCGGCCTTCCGTAAACGAGCCGGACGAGAAGGCATGCGGGGTGCCGCCGACGGCATCGCCGGCGCCGAACAGCCCTTCGACCGTCGTCATGCGGTTGTAGCCCCAGAAATAGTCGGGCGGGGAGACGTCTTCGGGACCCGAGCACCACGCGCCCGAGCAGGTCGCATGTGAGCCCATGACGTAGGGCTCGGATGTGGTCAACTCCGGATTCTCGTTCTTGGGGTTCACATCGGTGGCGGCCCAGAGGACCGCCTGGCCCACGGTCATGCCGAGGAAGTTCTCCCAGCCGACCTCTTCCAGATGAGGATCCTGGAAGGCCTGCATGGTCACCATGTGAATGGGTCCACGGCCGGCTGCCAGTTCGCTGATCAAAGCGTGGTTGCGCAAGCAGGTCGGGATCGGTCGATGCGTCAGGTGCGAGACCTCCGGATCCAGATATTCCTTGCCGACCATCTTCTGCAACTCCGGAAACCACCTCGACTCGTACTCCTCGCCCAGACCGTTCTGCGTGTAGGTCTTCAGGTGCAGAAAGTACGCACCCACCGGCCCATAACCGTCCTTGAAGCGCGCCAGCACGATGCGGTTTTCCATCTGCGTCATTTTCGCGCCGCAGTTGATCATGAGGCCGTAAGCGGACGCGGACGACCAGGGCGCATACCAGGTGCGGCCGGCGCCTTCGCCGGTGGAACGCGGCTTGAAGATGTTGGAAGCGCCGCCCGCGCCACAGATCACGGTCTTGGACTTGAAGACATGGTAGTTGCCGGTGCGGACGTTGAAGCCGACGGCGCCGGCGACGCGGTTAGGTTTGCTCTCATCCATCAGCAGATGGGTGACGCAGATGCGGTTGAAGACCTTGTCCGCCGAAATCTTGGCGGCCTCGGCGACGATGGGTTTGTAGGACTCCCCGTGGATCATGATCTGCCAGCGCCCTTCGCGCAGGTAGCGCCCAGTTTTCGGGTCCTTCATGATGGGCAGACCCCACTCTTCGAACTGATGCACGGTGGAGTCCACGTGACGGGCCATGTCGAACAGCAGATCTTCGCGCACCAGTCCCATCAGGTCGATGCGAGCGTAGCGGACATGGTCCTCGGGGTTATTTTCTCCCCAGCGCGTGCCCATGTAGCAATTGATCGCATAGAGGCCCTGCGCGACCGCGCCGGAGCGATCGATATTCGCCTTTTCGGCGATGACGATCTTCTTCTTCTGACCCCAGAATCTCGCTTCCCATGCGGCACCGGTGCCGCCAAGACCCGCACCGACTACCAGAATATCGATGCCGTCTTCGATGATCGTGTTGTAGGCCATTAGTAGTACACGCCTTTCTTCAGCTCGAGGCCAGCGTCCTTGAGTGTACGCAGGCCGCCTTCATCCAAGCGAATATATTTCGGCTCGTTGTACAAGAGCTGGCCAGCGCGCATTTCATTGCTGGGCGCGGGAACATCGGCGAGCTTGGGGATCGCCGTGCCCCAGGGCTTCGTGGTGATGGGCGACAGGAAGTTCTTCTCGGTGCCATCCCGGAACTTGATCCGCCAGGCGATCGTACCTTTGCGCTCGTCACGATCGACCCGAACGCTGTGACCGAGCGGGGCGAAGTCAGCGTATCCGCGCACATCGATTGCGTGCTGGGGGCAGGCCTTCACGCACGAATAGCACTCCCAGCACATGTTCGGCTCGATGTTGTAGGCCCGGCGATAGGTCGGGTCGATGTGCATGATGTCCGACGGACAGATGTCGACGCAGTGTCCGCATCCGTCACACCTTGTCATATAGACGAAGGTAGGCATAAATCGGCTCCTTGATCCGTTGCGGGAGAACTTGCGGGCTGCCGTCGATCAGTAGTGGCGCGGTGCTTCGCGCTTGATGCCGAGCCCCATGTCCATGGGTGCATCGCGCAGCAACTCCATGGAATGCCTTTGCTGCTGCTCGGGATCGTCGCGCGTCAGTGTCGGCAGGTTCTGCACGGTGCCGTTGGCTGCGGACATCCGTTTCTCGAAGGCCGCGGCCGGTTTGAAGAACATATGCGCGAATTTCGACCAGGGAACGCCTCCGAACAGCACGACCGTGGCCAGGATGTAGAGGCCGAACACCACATTCGCGCCCGCGATGCCATTTGCCTGCATGCACGCCCAGATCAGCGCCAAGGTAACGCTCGCCAGCAACGAGAGGATGAATAGATCCGCCTTCATCAGCCGCAACGCCGACCTACCTTCCGCCGCGACGTCGACGCGGATGAAAAACCAGAACCAGTAGCCGCCGGCGCAGACCATCAGCCCGCCGAGCCACCACAGTTGCGGCAGGATCGCGGGTGTCGGGGTCGCCGGCGCCGGATAGCAGAACACCATGATCGCCGTGGTGACGACGTGGAGCACGAAACCGTACATCGCGAGCAGGTGTGCGACGCGGCGGCGCTGGTTGCAGAACTCGCCCGAGGTGAGCACGTCCACGGCGCCGGTCTGAATCGCGATCAATATCTTCTGCCCACCCGAAACCTCTTTGGTGCTGCGAGACTTCGATCGGCGCCAGTTCTCGAAGAAGTAACGTGCGCTGCCCTTGTGCACGATGTCGAACAGCGTCCCGACCGCGACCAGGACGATCATCAGCACGACAAATGCCTGCATCAGGCCAGGCGAAATGGACGATGAAATGCCGGCGAACGGATTGCTGGTGAACATCGGCCCTCCCCTTGTGAAGTAGGGATTCTATGGGGGGAACGGCACAGGCACGAGAAATTAAGATTATGCCGGCATAAGTAAAACCATGAGCGTTGGTCCGGCGCCGAATCCCTGTAGAATCGCCAACGACGGAAGCAACGATCCGGAGTCCGGTTCGTCATCCTTCAGTAGAGGAGCCATTCCCTATGAGCACGACACCCGCTGGCCTCGCGACCCTGGTCAACCCGATCGGCGACTTCGAGGGCGAACTGTCCACTCTCGCCCCGCGCCTGGACACGCTGAAAGGCAAGTCGATTGGTTTCATCGACAATATCAAGCCCAACGCGGGGCTCTTCCTGCGCTACATCGAGGAGATGATCCGGGCCGACTATCCCGACGTGCGCACGCACGGCGTGCGCAAGGACTTCACGCCCAACTACCTCATCGCGGACCAGCTCTACGGCAAGGTCGACGCCGTCGTCAACGCCTGGGGCGATTGAGGGGGCTGCGCGTCGTGGTGTATCCACGACTCGGCCTATCTCGAGAAGCGCGGCGTCCCGACTTCGACCGTGATCTCGAAGGCGTTCGCACTGCACGCGCGACACGCGGCGAAGAATCTGCAGATCGACGAGTTGCCGCTGCTGATCACCCCGCATCCGGTCAACCACCTTACGCCCGAGCAGCTGCGCGAAATGGCGCAGGCTGCTTACCCAACCGTCGTCAAGCAGCTCATCGGCAAGGAGCTCGAAGCGGACACGCACATCGCTTACGTACTCCCGTCGGTGCGCCGGGATGCGAAAACCAAGAGCGAAACCCGATGACAGCCGCGCAAGTAAGAGCACCGAGGATCGAGATCGAGGATTCCTGGGAAGCGGTCAACGCGTGGTTCCTCGAACGCGACATGACCGATGGCTTGCCCATCGTGCCGCCCACCGAGGCGCGCGTGCGTGCGATGACGGATTACGCACAGCGCGCTCTGGGGTGGTCGGCCGCGGACGTTGTCGCCACACTCATGCCCAAGCGCGGATTCGCGACCGTCGAGAAGATCGCGGCCAACGCCGTGATGGCCGGATGCAGGCCCGAGTACATGTCCGTCCTGATCGCCTGCGTGCAGGCGATTGCTGAACCTCGATTCAACCTCGACGCGGTACAGACTTCGACGCACAACACTTCGGCGTTGCCGGTGGTGAACGGCCCGATCCGCAAGGCGCTCGATCTCAATTGGGGCTACAACCATACCGGCAGCCGCTGGCACAGCACGACGACGATCGGGCGGGCGCTGCGCCTCATCATGAGCAACATTGGTGGCACGCCAGGCTCGGTCAATATTCACACCCAGGGCCATATCGCCCGCTACGAGCACTGCATCGCCGAAAACGAGGACGAGAATCCGTGGCAGCCGCTGCATGTCGAGCGCGGCTACCCGGCCGAGGTCAGCACGGTCACGATGATTCCGGCGTGTCCCGCCGCGATGATCGACGACAACGGCGGCAGCCAGACGCCAAAGGAGGTGCTCAGGACCGTCGCGAACTCCATCGCCTACGTCGGCAATCGCAACATCAACGGCGAGGGCGAGCCGGTTCTGATCCTCGGCCCGCAACACGCCCGCCTGATCGCGAGCGGCGGTTACAGCAAGGAGGAAGTGAAGCAGTTCGTCTGGGAACACGCCCGTGTCCCCTTCAGCGACATTCCGCGCGGCAATCTCGCGAGCTTCAGCGAAAGGAATATGAAGCTTTTCGACGACACCGGCCCGCGCGCGCGGGTACCGATCGCGGGGTCTCCCGCGGATATCGTCATCGTCGTCATGGGGGGCGTGGGCACCCACAGCCTGTCGGTGCAGACACAGCTTGCGTGCAAGACCGTCACCGTGCCGATCGCGCGCAAGGACGGCACGCCCTGGCGTGCTGTCGAATGAGGAGCTATACAATGTCGATTCGTCTCGTGCTCGCGGCGACCGCGGCCTTGTGCGCCGTTTACACCGGAGCGCACGCACAGACTTTCCCGTCGAAACCGATTCGTATGATCGTGGGATTTCCGGCCGGCGGTACGACCGACATCATTACGCGCACGGTCGCGACGAGGATGACGGAGCACCTGAAACACCAGGTCGTGGTCGACAACCGCGGCGGTGCGAGCGGGATCATCGGCGCCGATATCGTCGCGAAGGCGCGCCCGGACGGCTACACGCTGCTGATGTCGCCCAGCACCCACGGGACCAACCTCAGCCTGTACTCCAAGCTGCCGTACGACACGGTGAAGGATTTCACGCCGATCGCGCTGGTGGCAACGACACCGTATGTGCTCGTGGTGCACCCGAGCATGCCGGTGAAATCGGTGAAGGAGTTGATCGCTTACGTCAAGGCTCGGCCCGGGAAGCTCATCTTTTCGTCGTCGAGCATCGGCACCGCGCAACATCTCGCCGGCGAGCTGCTGAAGCGCTCGGCGGGGCTGGATGTAGAGCACGTACCGTACAAGGGTACGGGTGCACTGATGCCGGACCTGCTCGCGGGGCGAATCAACTTCGCGTTCGAGAACCTGACCGTGATGACGCCGCACATCAAGACGGGTGCGATGCGACCGCTCGCGGTGACGAGCGCCAAGCGTTCGCCCGTATTACCGGACATACCGACGATGATCGAAGCGGGTGTGCCGGGTTTCGAGGTGATCGGTTGGTTCGGAATTTTTTCGCCAGCACATACGCCGGCCGAAATCGTCGGCACCCTCAATTCCACCATCGCCGCGATCATGAAGGAACCTGCCGTGCGTGAGCGCATCGTCGCGCTGGGCGGAGAGCCACTGTCCGGTCCGCCGAGCGATCTGCGCGATCTACTCGCACGCGAGATCAAGGTCTGGAGCAAGGTCATACGCGAGGCAGGCATCCGCGTCGACTGACGACGCGTCGCACTGCGGGGTGGCGCGACACTTTCCAGTGCGCAAATCGAGACGCGAACGGCAGCGCACCCGGAGCCCGCACCGGGATCGATCGGCTTCGCGTGGTATATGATCGGTATCGAGTCCACGCGGAGTCGCGCCATGAAGATCTCCATGTATCAGGCCAGTGTGCCGCGGCTGGTGAACATCCTCGGCAATCTGTCCAACATCCTCGACAAGGCGCAGGCGCACGCCGAGGCGCGCAAGCTCGACGCAGCCGTGCTGATGGGATCCCGGCTTTTCCCCGACATGTACCCCTTCTCGAAGCAGGTGCAGATCGCCTGCGACAAGGCGAGGAGCGTGGTCGCGCGCCTGGGGGGAATGGAGGTGCCGTTTTACGAGGACGACGAAACGACGTTCGCCGATCTGAAGCTGCGCATCGCAAGGACTATCGACTTCCTCCAGAGCGTGCCGCCCGAGCGGATCGACGGTACCGAGGAAAAGGAAGTCGTGCTCCCGGTTAGCCGCAAGGAGACGCGCTACACGGGTCTGCAGCTTCTCCTCGGACACTCGATGCCGAACGTCTACTTCCACGCCGCCACCGCGTACAACATCCTGCGTCACAACGGCGTGGCGATCGGCAAGCGCGACTTTCTCGGCAATCCGTAGCAGGCGCGCGCTCGACTTCGTTACGCGGCGCGAAGCAGCGCACGAACGCCGACTCCGGCAGGAACGCCGCCGCGATCGTGCATTCGATCACTCCGAAGGCAATGCGATGAATGAGCTCGAACTGCTGGCAGAGTTGAAGAAGATCGATACGCCGACCATCACCAACGTGGTCGCCACCTATCCAGGGCGCCCGCTTTGCCTGGAGATCTCCTGGAAGAAGTCGTACGCAATGCCAAGGCGCTGCTGGCCGAAGAAGACGAGCGAGTCGGGCAACTGCTCGGGGCGCGTCGCCTCGACGCGGTCAAAGCCATCATGGCCGGGCATCAGTACCTGAAGAAGTGACGCCGTCGCCGAGCAAGTGCAACTGCACCTCACTTGCTCTGAATCGTGATGCCCGCATCGCGCACCACCTTGCTCCAGCGCGCAACCTCGCTACGGGTCCACTCGCGCAACTCCTGGGGCGTGCTGCCGGCCGGTTCCATGCCGAGTGTCTCGACATGTTTGGCGAACTCGGCGTTCGCCAGCGCCCGCTTCATCTCGGCGTTGAGCTTGTCGACGATCGCCGCCGATGTGCCCGCGGGCGCTACCACCCCATACCAGCCGTTGTTGGTGAAGCCCGGGATGAATTCGCTGATGGTGGGTACGTCGGGAAAGCTGCTCACCCGCTTTTGATGACCCGTCGCGATGGCGCGAACCTTCCCCGCCCTGATCTGGGCCTGGGTGCCGGTGACGCTGCCCACATACACCTGGATGCGATTGGCCAGCACGTCGACCATCGCCGGACTGGCGCCCTTGTACGGTACATGCGTGAACTTGGCGCCCGTAGCAACGTTGAGAAATGCCACGGTGAGATGACCGACCGAGCCGACACCAGGCGTACCGAAGTTGACCTTGCCCGGCGTCTTTGCCAATTCGATCAGCTCGCTGAAGCCCTTGGCCGGCACCGACGGATGGACAACGATCATCTGCGGCACGTACGCAGCCATGCTCACGTGTGCGAAGTCCTTGACCGGATCGTAGTCGAGCCTGGCGCCGGATGCGGGGTTGGTCGTCATCCCGGAGGAAGCGGCCAGCAGCAGCGTATAGCCGTCGGGAGCTGCCTTGGCGCCGAGCGTATGCGCGATCGCGGTACCGGCGCCGGGGCGGTTGTCGCAGACGACCGGCACGCCGAACTTGTCCGCGAACCAGACGCCGAACATCCGGGCAAGCGGATCGGCGGAACCCCCGGGCGGAAACGGCACGATCAGGCGGATCGGTTTGGTCGGATAAGCGATCTCGGCTGCACGGACGGTCGTCATTGCGGCGAACAGTGCAACAGTTGCGGAAACGATGATCGACAGCGAACGTGCCAACATGGTCATGTCTCCTCCACGACGCGGTATACGGATCAAACCGCTTTTTTCGTCGGACCGCAAGCCGTCTGCGCCGGGCGAACTGCCCGCTGCGTTCGGCGCAAGTCGGGTGCGGGCCCGAGAGATTCCCTGACTGATGCCCGCTCCGGCGTCGCGCCGCGGTGTCGCAAAAGCCGGATTGACTCAAAGGTACTTGCTCGGCAGCCCGACATCCATCCAGTATCGGCGCGAATCTGTCGGATGCCGATAGACCCTGATCGTGTCCCCGATACTGAATTTCGCGTTCGGGTTGGAACGCAGGATATCGCTCTTGAAGATGGTTTCCCTCCCGCCCTTCCGATCCAGGTGGCGCGCCTTAACGCGCCAGGCCATGTGATACCCGTACCTGCTGATCTTGATGATCTCCGCCTCCATCGGCTTGCCGTGCCGGCGAAACCAGTCGCCTTCCAACGTCTTGCGGTTGGCGAATACCGCATACAGGATGGTGTGAAGGGTGAGAATCGACGCCGTAAAGCCTGCGGCAAGACCGAAGGTGTGAAGCGTCCTGGATTCACCCGAGCGGCCGAGCAGATAGATCGTCAGGCCCCATAGCAGCGCGCTCAAGACTGCGAATATCAAACTTCCGATCGTTTTCTTGTTCATGATGCCGTCCGCACCGGCGACCGCAGCGTCCTTGCCGTCAGGACCAACGCTCGCGCGGCAAGTGGGGATCGCGATGAATCGGTCGGATACCCCATTCGTTCGAGCCACGAGCAGACACAGGCGGCTGACCCGGGCGAACCCCGCGAAGCGCTAAGCGTCTACAAGGCGGGCCGCTCCCCACGGACGACAGAACGCCCCTCGCTCGTCGAATTTCATTCGGCCTTGATGTTGGCATTCTTGACGACCTTGGCGTAACGGCCAATCTCCGAGCGGATCAGCGCCGCAAACTGCTCCGGCGTCGAGCTCCATGGCTCCAGGCCTTGCGCGGCAAGCCGCTCGCGGACATCGGGCAACTGAAGAACGCGCGCGAACTCCGACGCCAGCTTGTCGATGATCGGCTTCGACGTGCTGGCAGGCGCGAGCAAACCGTTCCAGTTGGTCATGTCGAACGCAGCGAGCCCCGCTTCGCGAAACGTCGGCACGTCCGGAATCGGCGGCAAGCGCGCATCGCCGGTCACCGCCAGCCCCCGCACCTTCCCCGCCTTGATCTGCGGAATGAGGTTGACGGGAACGTTCATGTGAACCTGCACTTGCCCCCCGAGCAGATCGTTCATCGCCGGCCCGCCGCCCTTGTAGGGAATGTGATGCATGCGAATGCCGGCGAGCATGCTGAGCAACTCGGCGGCCAGATGGTTGGCCGTGCCCACGCCGGACGACGCGTAGTCGATCTGGTCCGGACGCGCCTTGGCCAAAGCGATGAACTCGCGCAGATTCCTCACAGGCAGCGACGGATGCACGACCAATCCGAAGGGGGAACGAGTGAGTGTGGTGACCGCAGCGAAATCCTTGATCGCGTCATATGGCGTCTTGAGCACGCTGGGGTTGATCGTGTGCGTGGCGGTGACCATCAGGACCGTGTAGCCGTCGGGCGCCGCTTTAACCAGCGCTTCGGAGCCGATCACGGTGTTGGCCCCCGGGCGGTTGTCGACCAATACCTGCCGGTGCCAGTTTTCGGTCACCTTATGCCCGAGCAGGTGCGCGACGGCCGAGGTGCTGCCCCCGGGTGCGTAAGGCAGGATCAATCGAATCGTCTTGCTCGGGTACGTTGTCTGGGCCTTCGTCGGCGTCAACGCCAACAGCCCGGCCATCATTGCAAGCGCTACCGCGATCTTGCTCGGCTTGGACATCGCCACCCTCCTTCATCTGGTCGGTGGCTCTCATTGTAGGAGCGGGGCCGATCTTGTCCAAGACCAGATAGCGCGGCGGTGCATCGCGCGATGTACGGTATCGCTGAGGGCACGGTCTCGTCATCGACCGTCCGTAGACGCTCGCCGAGCCGGACGTGCAACCAGGCGAGCGGGCAGCCCGAAGGCGGCAACGACGCCAGCGCGGCTCGAGGGGCTGTTCGCCCGCGCGAGCATCGACATCGCCCTGCGCGTGAAGCTCTGGACGCACGCGCTCGCCCGCTATCGCCGGCTACTTGCCGACGATGACCTCGGAGGCCTTGACGATCGCGAACGCCTTGTCGCCCACCTTGAGCTTCAACTCGCGTGCCGCTTCCATGGTGATGGATGAGGTGATGACCACGCCGGGCGCGACCTGGATCTTGATGTTCGCGGTCGTCACGCCTTTCCTGAGACCGACCACCTTGCCGGGGAATACGTTGCGTGCGCTGAGTTTCACTTCGCCTCTCCTGGTGAAAAGGAGATGATCCTCATTGCATCCTCCCGTCATCGAGATGGAACCGGCCGATCCCGGCGAGTGAAATGATCTCCTGGTCGTGGCAGGCCACGATCACCGTGCGCCGCTCGTCGCGAAGCTGCGCGAGCAGCGCGAGCGTCTGAGCCCGCCCTTCCTTGTCGAGGTTGCTCGTCGGCTCGTCGAGCAGGATGAGATCGGGCTGTAGCGCGCGCACACGCGCCAGGGCGGCACGCTGCTTCTCGCCGCCGGACAGGCTCTCCGGCGGCGTCACCTGCCGCTCGGCAAGCCCCGCCCAGGCGATCGCCTCTTCGGCGCGGCGGCGGCGCTCTTTCGTCGCGACGCCGCGGCACTTGAGGCCGTACTCCATGTTATGGCGCAGGCTGGTATGGAACAGGTAGGGGTGCTGGTGAACGTAGGCGATCATCCGTTGCAGACGCTCGGGATAGTGCGGCGCGAAGCGCACCAGCGAGTCGCGAAAGCGAAACGATCCCTCCCCCGGCTCGAGCCCGGCGAGCATGCGCAGGAGCGTTGTTTTTCCCGAGCCGTTCGGCCCGGTGAGCACGTAGCTGCGCCCTTCCTCGATGCCGAGATGGGCGATATCGAAGAGCATGCGCGCGCCGAAGCTCTTGCGCACGCCGCCAAGCTCAACGAGCACGCTCAACGCAGCCCCCCCTTGCCCTGCAGCATCGCCAGTACGACGTTCACGCCGAGCGCCACGGCCATCAGTACCATGCCGAGCGCGATCCCCTGAGAAAAATCGCCTTTGCTCGTCTCGAGCGCGATCGCGGTCGGGATGTTGCGCGTCAGGCCCTCGATGTTGCCGCCGATCATGATGGCGCAGCCGACTTCCGAGACGACCCGTCCGAAGCCGTTGACCACCGCGGCGCCGATGCCGAAGCGCACCTCCCACAATGTAGTGACCGAGCCCTGCCAGCGGCTCGCACCGAGGCAGCGCGCCGTCTCGTAGATCCTCGGATCGGCGCCCTGCACGGCCGCAATGGTGAACACGACGAGAATCGGGAACGCGATCACCATGTAGCCGGCGATGATCGCGCCCGGCGTGAAAAGCAACTCCATGAAGCCGAGCGGGCCACGGCGCGAGACGAGCAGATAGATGAGCAAGCCGATCACTACCGTCGGAAACGATAGCAGCGCCTGCACCAGCACCACGACTGCGCGCTGACCCGGAAATTGCCGCTTGGCGAGCAGGAAGCCGAGGGCGATCGACGGCGGCGTGATCAGTGCGATCGCCACCACCGAGGTCCAGAACGATAACCAGATCGCTTCGAGGAGCCGAGGGTCGCCTTGAAGCAGCAGTTCGAAGGCGCGCCGCGTCGGCTCGAGCAGGTTCACTTCTTATAGTCGGGGAAGAAGAGCTGCGCGCCCTTGGGCCGGAAGGCCGCGATCGCCTGCTGACCTTCGTCGGAAGTCAGCCATTCGATGAAGTGCGTCGCGCCTTTGTAGTTCACGCCCGGGTACTTCTTCGGATTCACGGCGATCACGCCGTAGGGATTGAGCAAAGTCTTTGCACCTTCGACCATGATCTCGAGGCCGGTTTTGTCCTTGTAGGTTGCGTAGGTGGCGCGATCGGTGAGCGTGTAGCCCTGCTTCTCGGACGCGACCGTCAGCGTCTGGCCCATACCTTGCCCGATGGCAAAATAGTGCGGCCCCTTGGGATCGATGCCGGCTGCCTTCCAGAGCGCGAGCTCCTTCTTGTGCGTACCCGAGTCGTCGCCGCGCGAAACGAAGGCGGCATTGGACGCTTTGATCTTCTTCAATGCGGCGTTGAGGTCTTTCGCGCCACGGATGCCGGCCGGATCGGCGTGCGGGCCGACGATGACGAAGTCGTTGTACATCAGATCGCGACGATTGACGCCGTGGCCCTCGGCGACGAACTTGTCTTCCGCGGCACGCGCGTGCACCATGATCATGTCGACATCACCGTTCTCGCCGAGCTTGATGGCGTTACCGGTGCCAACCGCCGTGTAGCGCACCTTGCAGCCGCACTTCTCCTCGTATTTCGGCAGCAGATACTTGAGCAATCCGGAATTGTCGGTGCTGGTCGTGGTCGCCATCTTGATATCGTCGGCCGCCGCGAGCGCGCTGGCGCTGATCGAGCCAACCGCGAGCGTCATCAGGCCGGCGGCGAGTGCGGCGAACACACGCGAGTCAGAGCGCAGGTCCATGCAGTCTCCTGTGAGGAAAGGATCGGGGACCATCGCATCCTACTCGCGGCACGCCTTGCACCCAATATGCACCAGTGTGCATATTCGGCTTCCGCGGTGCGTGACTTATTGAGGTTCCGGAAAGAGGTTGACAAACCGCTTTCCGCGAGACGCTCCCCGTCCCGCCGGGAGCGTCAAGCATTTACCGAAAGTCGGATCGGGACGCCGGGCGACGCGCGCTCCCGCGGCGAGCTACCCATTGCCGGGTATCTGCCCGCAATAAAAGGCGCTCAGTCCACGGACTGGAGCGCTTGACCGTCCATCCCGACGTCCGGGCGACCGAGGTGACGCAGGATCGTGGGCGCGATGTCGACGATCGAGCTCGCGCGAGCGCACACGCTCGCGCGAAAACCTTCGCCGTTCGCGAGCAGGAACGGCGCCTGCTCGAACTCGCCGAAGCCGCCGTGCTGTCCCATCCCGGCC
>WYBJ01000212.1 GCA_011525945.1 Burkholderiaceae bacterium
AGGCTCGGCCATGACCGCAGAGATCGGCCTGATGAAAGCGACCGAGCAGCTCGCGGCCATGGAGATGATGGCGGTCGATCCGATCGCACGCGTCATTGCGCCGCGCTTCTGGGCGGGTGTGATTTCGATGCCGCTGCTCGCCGCGATGTTCAGCGCCATGGGCGTCTTCGGCGGCTATTTGGTCGGCGTGGTGCTGATCGGCGTGGACGAAGGCACGTTCTGGTCGCAGATGCAGGCGGCGGTGGACGTGCGCGAGGATGTCATCAACGGCGTGATCAAGAGCGTGGTGTTCGGCATCGCGATCAGCTGGATCGCGGTATTCGAGGGTCACGACGCGCCGCCGACCGCCGAGGGTGTGTCCGGCGCCACCACGCGCACGGTGGTGACCTCGTCGCTCGCGGTGCTTGGCCTGGATTTCATCATGACGGCATTCATGTTCCGGGGGATCTGATGCAACGCATAACACTGGATCTGTGGGTGGGCCTGTTCGTCATCGCGGGTCTCGGTGCGCTGGTCATCCTGGCGATGAAGGTGGGCAATCTCGGCTCGTTCAGTGCGCCCGCGACCTACACGGTGTATGCCGAGTTCGACAACATCGGCGGGTTGAAGACACGCGCCCCGGTCAAGAGCGCCGGTGTGGTGGTCGGTCGCGTCACCGCGGTCACGTTCGATACGCAATCGTACAAGGCGCGCGTGCAGATGGAAGTCGAGCAGCGCTATCCGTTCTCGAAGGACGCCTCGGCTGCAATTCTCACCTCGGGCCTTCTCGGCGAGCAGTACGTGGGACTGGAGACGGGCGCGGACAGCGCGATGCTCAAGGACGACGACAAGATCATCCTGACGCAGTCGGCGGTGGTGCTGGAAAAACTGATCGGGCAGTTCATCTACGGCCGGGCAGGCGATTCCGGCGCTAAGACCGAGGCGAACCCCGGTGAGTCCGGGGCGAAGTGATTCAACGATGCGGGCGTTGGCGGAACGTTTCGGTCGTGCCCGCGTCGATGGGTCATCCGGCCTGCCGACGAGCTCCTCGAAGACGAGGTTTCCATGAAGAAATTGATTGTTGTGCTGTTGTGGTTTGCCTGGCTGACGTCCGCAGTCGGCGTAGTTGCGCAGGATCTCGCCCCGGACGTTCTGGTGCGACGCACGACCGACGAGATCGTCGACCAGATCCGCAAGGACAAGGCGCTCACGACCAATGCGGGCAAGCTGCTCGATCTGGTCGATGCCAAGGTACTGCCGCACTTCAACTTCACTCGCATGACGATGCTCGCGGTCGGCCGGCCTTGGCGCGAGGCCACGCCGACCCAGCGCGAGCAACTGGTGCATGAGTTCCGTACCCTGCTGGTGCGCACTTATTCGACTGCGCTGGAGCAGTACAGCAACCAGACGATCGAGGTCAAACCGACCGCGGTAAAGCCCGGCGACACCGACGTCACAGTGCGCACGCAGATCAGCCAGCCGGGCGGACAGCCGATCGCCATGGATTACCGCATGGAGCGCACGCAACAGGGCTGGAAAGTATTCGACGTGAGCATCGAAGGCGTCAGCATCGTGACCACCTACCGCTCTTCGTTCGGCAGCGAAGTGAGCAGGGGCGGGATCGATGGCCTCATCAGGAGCCTTGCTGCGCAGAACGCGCGGCTCGCACAGCGCAGCGGCGAGAAGAAATGATCGAGCGCCGCGACCAACGACTTGCTCTTGGCGGAACGATCACGTTCGACGACGCGCTTGCATGGCGCGAGGCGGTTCTGAAGGAAATCGACCGGGACGGTCTCGTCATCGATCTTGCCGGCGTCGAAGCGGCCGACTCGGCGGCGGTGAGCCTGTTGCTCGAATGGCAACGGGAGGCCAAGACACGCGGCTACGCGCTGCGCTACGCCAATCTGCCCGCAACGATTCGCAGTCTTGCCGAAGTCTACGGCGTCGGCGCCCTCATCCCGACGATCGACACGCCGCCGACTGATCCGGCGTAACATCGATGCCGTGTCGGCGACACCGCCGCGAGCGCGAACATCGCCGTGTACACCTAATCCCTGCTTCCCGGAGCGCGCATGGTCACACCCGAGCAGATCAAACGGTATATCGAGCAAGGCATGCCCTGCGAGCATGTCGAGATCAACGGCGACGGCCATCACTTCGAGGCCGTGATCGTCAGCGCCGAGTTCCGCGGCAAGAATCGCGTGCAGCAGCACCAGCGCGTCTACCAGGCGCTCGGCGAGCGCATGAAGGCCGAGATCCACGCGCTTTCCATGCAGACGTTCACGCCGGAGCAGTGGCGCCAGACGTGATGCGTGCTGCGTTCGCCTAGGTCGTGGACAAGCTCGTCATCGAAGGCGGTCGGCCGCTGGAGGGTCGGGTGGCGATCTCCGGCGCGAAAAACGCCGCACTTCCCATCCTTACCGCGGCGATCCTCACCGAGGACACGCTGCGAGTGGAGAACGTGCCCAGGCTGCGTGATGTCGCGACCACGACGGCGCTCCTTACGCAGATGGGGTTGTGGGTGCGGCAATCGGCGCCGGGTGTATACGAGCTGAGCGGTCATGCGCTCTCGAACGCGGTGGCGCCCTACGACCTGGTGAAGACGATGCGCGCCTCTATCCTCGCCCTGGGGCCGCTGGTCGCGCGCTGCGGTGAAGCGCGCGTGAGCCTGCCAGGCGGATGCGCGATCGGCTTGCGGCCGGTCGATCTGCACATCAAGGGCTTGCAGACGATGGGTGCGCAGATCGAGATCGAGCACGGCTACGTCCACGCTCGCGCCAAACGCCTGCAGGGTGCGCGCATCGTGCTCGACCTCGTAACCGTCACCGGCACCGAGAACCTGATGATGGCCGCCACGCTCGCGGACGGTACGACCGTGCTGGAGAACGCGGCGCGCGAGCCCGAAGTGGTGGATCTCGCACACTGCCTCAACGCTATGGGCGCGCGCATCAGCGGGGCGGGCAGCGACGTCATCACGATCGAGGGCGTGACCAAGCTTGGCGGCGCACATCACCGCGTCATGCCGGACCGGATCGAGACGGGGACCTTCCTGGTCGCCGCGACCATGACCGGGGGCAGGATCGTGCTCGATGGCAGCGGCGGCGAGATCCTCGATGCCGTGCTGGACAAGCTGCGCGAAGCCGGCGCCCGCATCGATTGCGACAACGCCAGCATACGGCTGGAAGCGAGCGGTCGGCCGCGGGCGGTGAGCGTACGCACCGCGCCCTATCCGGCGTTTCCCACCGACATGCAGGCGCAGTTCATGGCGCTCAACGCGGTTGCAGAAGGTACTGCGCTGGTGACGGAAACCATCTTCGAGAACCGCTTCATGCACGCTCAGGAGCTCAAGCGCATGGGGGCCGACATTGAGGTGGAAGGCAATACGGCGGTGGTGAAGGGCTTGGCGCATATCGACGGCGCAACCGTCATGGCGACCGACCTGCGCGCGTCG
>WYBJ01000024.1 GCA_011525945.1 Burkholderiaceae bacterium
GCGCATGGCCGCCCGCCGCGGCGGCTTGGTCGCCAACATCGCCTTGGCGCGCAAGCTCGCGATCCTCTTCTGGCGCGTTATGGTCAAAGGCATTGACTACGTCGAACAGGGACTCGCCCGCTACGAGGCCAAGGTACTGCAGACCAAACAGCGCGCCCTGCGCCGCCTCGCCAGAGAACTCGGTCAGCAACTCGTACCGACTACCTGAAAAGCAATGGTTCATGGAAAGGGCTGGGGGGCGAGGGCGGGAATTCGCGGACCATGGTCCGCGCCGCCCGAGCGGCATCGGCATGCAGGCCGATGCGCGCACTGCAAGTGAGGGAATCGAGCGTCAAGCGCTTACCGAAAGCTCGATAACTACGGATGCGATCAAGAGAGTATGCGTGCGGCTCGGGACGCTCCGGTAAACTAGCCGCGATCGTCATTTCGGGAACCGCGGCATGCGCATCGAGGTCATCTGCACCGGCGACGAGGTACTAACCGGGAAGATCGTCAACACCAACTTCAACTACATTACGCAGAAGCTGGAGGATGTCGGCCTGGCGGTCGTCTGGGAGACCACGGTTGGCGACGATCGCAACGATCTGCTGCTCGCGTTCCAGCTTGCGGCAAGCCGCGCCGACGCGGTAATCGTGAACGGCGGCCTGGGGCCTACCGTGGACGATCTTTCGCAGGAGATTGCCGCCCGCGCTGCCGGCGTGGACTTGTGCCTGAACGAGGAATGGATGCAGCGCATGGAGGCATTCTTCCGTCGTCGCTCGCGCGTGATGCCGCCCAACAATCGCAAGCAGGCGATGCTGCCCGCGGGCTCTGAGATTCTGGACAATCCCGTCGGCACGGCGTGCGGTTTCGCCGTCGACATCGGGCGCGCGCGCTTTTTCTTCACGCCCGGCGTACCGCGCGAGCTTCGGCGCATGCTGGAAGATCAGATCATCCCGCGCCTGCTGGCCAGGACCGGCCTGCAGGCGGCGATCTTCCTCAAGCGCTTCCATTCCTACGGCATCGGCGAATCGCATGCCGATGCACTGCTCGCAGGCATCGAGGAGATCGATCCGGACCACAGCGTAAAGCTCGGCTTCCGCGCCCACTATCCGCAGCTCGAAACGAAGCTCACCGTGCGCGGCAAGGACAAGGAGGACGTCCGCCGCCGACTCGAGCCGGTGGAGCGCGAGGTGCGCCGGCGCTTCGGCAACTTCATCCTCGCCGAGGACGATCAGACGCTGGAGCGGGTGGTGCTCGATGCACTGATTGCCCGCGATGCGAGCCTCGCGCTGGTCGAGATGTTCACCAGCGGGCAGATCGCGATGCGCCTGGTGCCGCTTCCGGGTGCGCAGGCCGTGGTGCGGCGCGGGGTCGTCTCACTGGCCCTGCCGCAGATCGCAGCCGGCATCGGCTTGGCGCAGGACGCGTTTACCGGCGGTGTCACGCGTCAGAGCGCAGAGGCGGCGGCCGAGGCCGCGCGCATCCAGGCCGGAGCGAGCCATGCGCTTGCGGTGCTGACCGATCTGGACGAAGGCAGCGATCGCATCGACTTCGGCGCTTCGATCTGTCTTGCGATCGCATCCGAGGAAGGCGCGGTTTCACGCCGCAGCCGCATCGTCGGCGGCCGCGACTGGGTCCGCCTCGGCGCAGTCGAGCTCGGGCTCGACTGCCTGCGGCGCTACCTGCAGGGTTTGCCCATCGACGAGCGCATCGATTTCGAGAAATCCGAGACGCGAGCCGGGGGCTGAATCGGCAAGCGGGGCGGTGGCCAAGCGCCGGCGATTGGCCATTGCGGCAGGGTCAAACGGCGCCCGCGCGGAGGATCGGCGCTTCCGCACGACCGCAAAGACCCGACCTCGGAGATGATGCCGCCGCACGACCGCGCAACGGGCAAGACCCAGAAACAGAATTCCCAGGCTCGAACCGCTCAGCGCAGGGTCGCCTGCGCCGTGGTGCCGAGCGGCACGGCGTCCTCGACGTGCTCGGTGAGGAAGTTGAACTCGAGCTTGGTGCCGACCGGGTCGTACAGGAACACCTGGTAGCCGGCGTTCTCGATGTTCTGCTCCTCGAATTCGACGTTCAGTTGCTTCAATCGTTTGCGGAATTCCGCCGCGCCGGATACCTTGAACGCGATGTGGTCCATCGAGCCGTTGTGATGATCCTTCACGAAAGAGCCCTGGGGAAAGCGCGCACCGACGTGCAGGATCGGATCGTCGCCGTCGTAGAGCCACAGACCCGGGCCGACGAAGTTGGGACGATAGCCCTTCTTCAGTCCGATCACCTCGCCGTAGAACCTTTCGATCGCCGGCAGATCGGCCTCCGAGCAGCGGATGTTGAAGTGGAGAAATCCTTCGAATTTCATAGCCCCTCCGATGATGGCTGTTTCTCGATGAGTACGGCATGCCGTGCCTAGTATAAGCATCTGCGGCGGGTGTGTTGCGCCTGTCGCCACGCTATCCTTGCCAGACGATTCCTCGGGGCGTGACCCCGTTTGCCGGTGGTCCTTCGGCCGGCTACCCGTGCGGCATTCGAGCTTCTCGGCATGCTCGACCCGAGTATCGGCACGCGCAAGCGGCAAACCCGATCTCGGGCCGATTCGGGAGGTGGACTTGCGCGCATAATGGCGCGACCGCATCGCACCATTCGCCACAGTGGACCCCATTCATCCCTGGTACTCGCTCGGCTACGTGATCCCGCACCTGTACACGGACATGGATGCGTACCAGTTCTATCGCATCGCCCCCGAGGGCATGATGCTTGTCACCACGGGTCTCGATCTGAAGGAATACAGGTTGAGCGCAGTGGAGACGGAATTACCGGCGCTTTGGCAGCGCTTCGAGCTGCTCGCGTTCAAGAAGGTCGACCGCATCGCGCTGAGCGGCGTCCCGGTCGCAGCCGCGTTGGGACGCGCGCGCATGCGCAAAATCCTGCGCGAGGGGAGCGAGCGCACCGGCATCGTTTGCGACACCGACCTCGAAGCGCACATCGCCGCTCTGCAGCACCTGGGCGCCGCACGCATTGCGCTGGCCACCCGCTGGCCGGATGCGGTCAACGAGGCACTGACGCGCTATCTCGCGCAGGCCGGGATCGAGGTCCTCGTTTGCCGCTCGCGCGCGCGCACGCTGGAGCAGAACAAGCATGCGAGCGCCGCCGCCGACCATGCGCTCGCGCTGGAGCTGGGGCGCGAAGCGCTGCGGGCCGCGCCGCAAGCGCAGGCGCTGCTGATGCCGGGTGGGCTTTGGCATGCGATCCATGCCGTGCCCGAGCTGGAAGCGGAATTCGGCCGCCCGGTGCTGCTCAACATCCTGTCCACGACCTGGGCCGCGCTGCACGCGGCGGGGTCGCGCGTGCAGCGCAAGCCGGAGCCGCATTGGGGCAGGGTACTCGCAAGCGTTTAGAAGCCTCCGATGAATTGCCCATAGTTCACTTCCCCCTGTCCAAGTACACTCTCGAACCAGCAGCTAGCACACCTGGGTACAAGCACCCGACAGTCCCTCAGGGGCGGCAGCTTGGGAGAGTGCGCATGGGATTGGTTTGCGGCCAGTGCGGTCGCTCGAACCGTGATGCAGCACGCTACTGCGACGGCTGCGGCGCCGCGCTGCCCGCAGGGAGTCCCGAGGTAACCCACGCCCTGCAGGCGGCGCGCACTCCCGGCGAGACCTTCGTGGGACGGGAGCGCGAGCTCGCCGCGCTGCGCGCAGCCGTCGACCAGGGGCGCGCCGGACGCGGACGCATTCTCGCGCTCGCCGGAGAGCCGGGTATCGGCAAAACCCGCACCGCCCAGGCGCTCGCCGATTACGCCCAGCCGCTCGGGCTTCGCGTCCTGTGGGGCCGCTGCCACGAGGAGCCGGGCGCACCGCCGTACTGGCCCTGGTATCAGATCTTGCGCAGCTACGTCGGGTCGCACGACACAGCCGCGCTCGCCACCGTACTGAGTGAATCCGCGGGCCATATTGCGGAGCTCGTTCCCGAGTTGCTGCAGCGCCTTCCGGGGGTGCAGGCGGTTTCCCCGACGGCCGATCCGGCCCAGGCGCGTTATCGGTTGTTCGATGCCATCACGGGCTTCTGGAAGCGGGCGTCGGCTGGCGAGCCGCTGCTCGTCATCGTCGACAACCTGCACTGGGCCGATGCCTCGTCGCTGCGGTTGCTCGAATTCCTCGCGCCGGAAATCGCGGGCAGCCGCCTCGTCATGCTGCTCACGTATCGTGACATGGAGCTCACCCGCGCTCATCCCTTGTCGGCCACGCTCGCCGAGCTGGCCAGGCATGGCGCCTTCCAGCGCATCAAGCTCGGCGGCTTGAGTCTCGCGGAAACGAGCCGCTTCATCGAATCGGCGACCGGCGAGTCGCCCTCGGCCGAGCTGCTGGCAAGAGTGCATGACCAAACGGAAGGCAACCCGCTCTTCGTGGCCGAGATGGCCCGTTTCCTGGTGGAGGAGTCGGTGCTCGGCGCCGAGCGGCACACCCGGCAGCGCGGGCGCACGGCGGCCGCTAATCGCATCCCCGAGGGCATCCGCGAGGCGATTGGCACGCGCCTCAACCGGCTTTCGCCCGCGTGCAATGCGCTGCTCGCCGATGCCGCCGTGATCGGACGCCGCTTCGAGCTGCGGGTGCTCACCGAGCTGCCCGCAGACCCAGGGGAAGAGGTTCGCCTCGCGGCGATCGAGGAGGCGCTCGCCGCCGCGGTCATCGAGCCTGCTGCCGAACCCGGTGCGTACGCCTTTAGCCACGCCCTCATCCGCGAAACCCTGTACGACGAAGTGCCGGCGACCCGGCGCTCGCGCCTGCACTTGTGCATCGGCGCCATCATCGAGGCGTTGCACCAGGAAGATCCGGCGCCGGTACTTTCGGCGCTGGCACACCACTACTGTGCCGCGCTGCCGGGCGGCGATGCGGGCAAGGCGGTCGAATATGCCCGGCGCGCGGCCGAGTCGGCCAACGAGCTGTTCGCTTACGAGGCGGCGGCGAGCTTCTACGAGCTGGCATTGCAAGCGCTCGAAGGGGGCTCCGATGCGCGGGCGCGCGTTCGCGTCCAGATCGCGTTGGGCAATACCCTCACCAAGGCGGGCGAGAACCCGCAGGAGGCCGAGAATCTGCTCCAGCAGGCCGCGAAGAGCGCGCGCGCCCTGGGTCTTTCCGAGGAGTTGGCGCATGCCGCGTGTGCCTTCGAGGAAGCGAGCTGGCGCCCCGGGCTACTCGGGCACGCCGCGGCAAGGCTGCTGCGCGAGGCCGTGCCCGGCTTGGGCGAGGGCGACAGCGCGCTCAAGACCCAGGTGCTGAGTCAGCTCACGCGCGCGCTCATCTTCAGCGGCGAAGTCGATGAAGCCATGGCAATCCACGAACAGGCGGTGGCGATGGCGCGCCGACTCGGCGACACCGCGCTCCTCGCCGCGGCGCTGCGCACGGTGCTGTCCGAGCGCTGGCAGCCGGAGCGGTTCGAGAAGCGGGTCGCGACCACCGTGGAAGCGCTGCGGCTCTCGCAGCAGGTGGGCGATCGGGAGCAGGTGTTGGATGCCTGGAGTTGGCGCCTGTTCGACCTCATCGAGCTGGGCGAGATGCACTTGCGCGAGATCGAGTTCGAGGCCTATGTGCGCCAGGCCGACGAAATCCGCCAGCCGTTCTACCAGTACATCGGGCTGTCGTCGCGCGCCATGCTGGCCTTGTTCCAGGGACAACTGGACGAATCGGAACGCCATGCGAAGGCCGCCCTGGCGTTCGGAAAGCGGATGCCGAGCCTCGATGCGGTTGGCATCTACGGCGTGCAGATGTTCAGCGTCCGCCGCGAGCAGGGACGGCTCGCCGAGCTGGTGCCGCTCATCGAGCACTTCGTGCGCACGACGCCGGAAGCGGCGACCTGGCGGCCGGGGCTCGCGCTCATTTATGCCGAGCTCGATCGGCGGGAACAGGCTCGGGCGGAATTCGAGGCGCTGGCGACGGAGGAGTTCCGGGGCGTTACGCGCGACGCCCTGTGGCTGATGTCGCTCGTCTACCTTGCCGACGTGTGCGCGTATCTCGGCGACGGATTGCGGGCGGGCGCGCTCTACCGCTTGCTCGCGCCGTATGGCGACCGCAATATCGTCGCC
>WYBJ01000213.1 GCA_011525945.1 Burkholderiaceae bacterium
GCATTCCCATGCCGATCACGCCCTTGACGATCCCGGCGAGCAGGAGCGCCACGGTCGAGAGCAGAAGGACGTCGGAATTCAGCGCGTACCCCGAACGGTCGGTGCGGTGGGCGCACTATAGCACCCGCCCTGCGCCTGGCGCGCACGTCGCGGCGAGCCGGCGCCTACGCGCAACGTGTCGCTTTTCCATTGGCGGGTTGTGCGCGCACGCGGTAGCATCGCAAGGGCCGGCAGGATGTACCGGCTCGCGCCGCACCGGAGGTGTCGTGTATACGATGCTGGTTGCTTACGATGGTTCCGAGCATGCCGAGAACGCGGTGCGCTACGCGCTCGATATGGTGCGCAGGCTGGGCGACGCCCGCATCGTGCTGGTCAACGTGCAGCCGCCGGCGATGAGCGGCGAGGTCAGCAACCTGTTGACCGCCGAAGAGGTGCTGGAGCAGCACCTGGCGGCCGGACGCGAGGTGCTTGCGCCCGCGCGCGCCGCGGTGGCGCAGGCGGGAGTGCGCCACGACACCGAGATCGCCATCGGCCGCCCGGCCGAAGCATTGGTCGAGTTTGCGCAAAAGTGCGGTTGCGACGCGATCGTTATGGGGGCGAGCAGTCACGGTCGAGTTCATTCGCTGGTGCTCGGCTCGGTTGCCGCCAAGGTCGCGCACATGGCCGAGGTGCCGGTGACCGTGGTCAAGTGAGGCCCGAAGGAGCTGCAATGGACGAATCGACCGGGAAGATCGAGATTCACCGCGGATTGAAGGGCGTGTACTTCGACCGTTCGCGCGTGTGCTATATCGATGGGCGGGCGGGTGAGCTGCGTTACCGCGGTTATTCGATCCATGACCTCGCGCAGCGCTCGACCTTCGAGGAAACCTGTTACCTCCTGCTGCGAGGGGCTCTGCCGACGCAGGTCGAGCTCGATCGGTTCGATGCCGAGCTCAAGGCGGCACGCGTCCTGCCGGGGCCGATCTACGACATCATCGCCGCGCTGCAGTGCGCCCACCCGATGGACGTGTTGCGCACCTGCGTCTCGGCGCTGGCCGCGTTCGATCCCGAGACGGGCGACAAGTCACCCGAGGCAACGCTGCGCAAGGGCATCCGACTCACCTCGCAGGTGCCGCTGATCGTTGCGGCACATGAGCACATCCGCAACGGCCGCGAGCCGGTCGCACCCGATCCGCGGCTCGGACATGCAGCGAACTTCCTCCACATGCTGAAGGGTGTCGCACCGAGTGCGGATAGCGCGCGCCTGATGGACATCGACATGGTGCTGCACGCCGAGCACGGTTCGAATGCCTCGTCGTTCGCCGCTCGCGTGGTGGCCGGCACGGATGCCGATCTGCACGGCGCGATCACCGCGGCGGTCGCGGCGCTGGCCGGACCGGCGCACGGGGGTGCGGCCGAGAACGTCATGCGTATGGCGCAGGAGATAGGCGAGTCGTCGCAGGCTGCCGACTACGTCAAACGTAAGCGCGCGAACAGGGAACCCGTCATGGGTTTCGGCCATCGCGTGTACCGGGCCGAGGATCCGCGCGCGCGCCACATGCGTGCGGGTGTGGAGCGGCTCTCGCGCGAGATGGGTCAGCCCAAGTGGTATCAGATTCTCGAAGCCGTGGTGGCGGCGATGCAGCCCTACGCGCGCCACGGCGTAAACGTCAACGTCGATTTCTACGCTGGCGTAGTCTACTTCCTCAACCGTATCGCGGAGGATCTGTTCGTGCCGATCTTCGCAGTCGGGCGCGTGCCTGGATGGACGGTGCAGGTGCTGGAGCAGATCGAGAACAACATCCTGTTGCGCCCTCTGACGCTCTATGATGGCGCGGCGCCGCGCGACTACGTGCCGATCGCAGAGCGCTAACGCGGACTCCCCCGCCTCACGGCAGACATCGGCGCGGCTAACGGCGCGGCGTGATTGCGCGCCTAGCCACTGCCCGCCAGCACGAGTGCGGTAGTGGCGACGATCTCCTCGATCGAGGCGCCGCGCGACAGATCGCTCAACGGCCGCGCGAATCCTTGCAGGACGGGACCGATTGCTCTCGCGCCGGCCATGCACTGTGTGAGCTTGTAGCCGATGTTGCCGGCATCGAGGTCGGGAAACACCAGCACATTGGCACGCCCGGCCACCGCGCTTTGGCCGCCCACCTTCTTCTCTGCCACGCGGGGCACGAGCGCGGCATCGACCTGCAACTCGCCGTCGATGGCGAGCTCCGGCGCTTGCGCGCGCACCAGTTCGAGCGCTTGGACGATCTTGTCGACGCGCGCGTGCCGGGCGCTGCCGCGGGTGGAGAACGACAGTAGTGCGACGCGCGGCTCCTGCCCCAGAACGTCGCGGCAACTCGTCGCCGAAGCCAGGGCAATGTCCGCGAGCGCGCGCGCATCCGGCTCGATGTTGACCGCGCAATCGGCAAAGATGAACACCTGCTCGCCACCGTCGTGCGGCACCAGCATGACGAAGTAGCTCGAGGGCGTGCGGATACCCGGCGTGAGTCCCACGGTGAGAAGCCCCGCTTCGATCACGCGCCCTGTAGTCGTCGCCGCGCCCGCGATCATCGCATCCGCGTGCGCGCTCTTCACCATCATGCCGGCGTGGAAGAGCGGTTTGCGCACGGCGCGCTCGGCAAGCCGCGCGGGCGTGCCGCCGCGCGCGGCCGCGTACGACGCGGCATACGCGGATAGATGCTCGCTTGAGTCCGGATCGCACCGCTCGATGCCGTCCAGCGGTACGCCGGCGCGGGCGGCGGCGGCGGCGATCGCTTCCGCCTTGCCGAGCACTATCGGGGTCGCGATCGACTGCACGACCAGCGCCCGCGCCGCGCCGATTATGCGCTCGTCATCGCCTTCGGGAAAAACCACACGTCTCGGTCTGGCGCGTGCACGAGCCATGCATGCGCTCACGATGTCGCCATGCGATGCGCTCGACATACACCCTCCTCGACGATCCGGAACGCCGCGCGCCCGGGTTCTCCAGCGGCGGGTGGCGGCACAATATGTCAGGCGTGCGCAGCGTGCAACCGTTGCGCACCGGCGAGGGCGAGAGATCTCGCGCCAGGTCCGACGCGGGAAGTGCAGGCGCTCGCTGTCGAGCTGAACCGTGCGTGCTCCGCTCAACCTCGTTCGGACCGTTGTGCGAGTCGGATCGGCGTACGCGCGATCCGCGACGCCTCGCTAGACGGCGCGCAGATTGACCGCGGAGACTCGCCCGTCGCGCCCGCGCTCGAGTTCGAAGCTCACCTGCTGGTTCTCGGACAGACCCGCCAGACCGGAGCGTTCCACGGCCGAAATGTGCACGAAAACATCCTTGGAGCCGTCGGATGGCTGGATGAAACCAAATCCCTTGGTGGTATTGAAGAACTTCACGGTACCGGTAGGCATTGCATATCTCCGAGAAACAGGTCGGGCGCTCCAGGCGCAGAATCGAATCGCGGTCGGAATCTATGGCGTTGTCATAAAATGGCTGCGCAAAGCGTGCGAGCGGGATTCGTGCGGCCGAGTATGCGCGACGCGACCTCGAAACGCAACGCAATCCCTCGGGTCTGGAGCTTGCTAGTGGCGTGCACTTCGATCGGCTTCGGCCGCGGGCTCACGGCCCGGCACGATGCGCGTGATCGATCGGCGCCTTGCACGTCCTGCAACTCGCCGTACTTCGGGCGGGGTCGCGTCCGCCGCAATGCGCCGCGCGCAACGCGCATCGCGACGCCGCGCGAAATGCAAGGCCTGACCCCGATGCCGATGCTGAGTTATGATTCCCGCCGCCTGCTTCGATCGATTGCCTGCCACGCGCGTACCGCCAAGCTTGCCCATGGAAGACCAGACGCTGCGCGCGCTCACCCGACGCGCCATCTTGGCCCTGTTCCTGGGCGGTTTGCTGCTGCTCTCGTACGAGGTCCTGCATTTCTTTTTCGTGCCGGTCGCGTGGGCCGGAATACTCGCCTTCGTCACCTGGCCCATGTACGAGCCCTTGGTGCGCCTTGCGCCGCGAATGCCCAACCTTACCGCGCTGGCGATGACCGTCGCGCTTGCGGCCGCGTTCGTCGCGCCGACGCTATGGCTGATCGCCGTGCTGCGCACCGAACTCGGCACCGCATACGTCCTGGTCCGCGACGAGCTGACACTGAGCAATCTGCACATGCCCGAGTTCATCGTGCAGATCCCCTGGCTGGGAGAGCAGATCCAGGCGATCCTCGAACGCTTGGCCAACGATCGGGATGCGCTGCGCGCGGAGCTGCTGCAGTGGCTCGACCCGTGGTTGGGCAAGATCGGCGTGCTCGCCGGGGGCGTGGGCCACTTCGTCGCCAACATGGGGTTTGCGCTGTTGACCGTATTTTTCTTCTACCGCGACGGTGCTCGGCTCGCCGAGCAGGCACGGCAGATCCTGCGCCGTTTCCTCGGCTATCGGTCGCATGGCTACGTCAAGGCGGTCGCCGATACCACCAAGGCGGTCGTGTACGGCATCGTGCTCACCGCGCTGGTGCAGGGTCTGCTGGCGGGACTCGGCTACTGGGTGGCCGGGTTGCAGGCGCCGGTGCTGCTCGGTGCGCTGACCGGCCTGGTCGCACTGATTCCTTTCGGTACACCGTTCGTGTGGGGCTCGGCCGGCATCTGGCTGTTGCTGACCGGGAGCACCATGGCTGGCGTCGGGCTGTTGCTGTGGGGGGCGCTGGCGGTGAGTTCGGTTGACAACCTTATCCGTCCGCTGGTGATCAGCAGTGCGACGCGCATTCCATTTCTGCTGGTGATGTTCGGCGTGCTGGGCGGGCTGGTCGCATTCGGTCCGGTGGGATTGTTCCTCGGACCGGTTGTATTGGCGGTGTTGCTAGGTGTGTGGCAGGAGTGGCTCGAAGCGGGGCGTCCTCACGACGATACCCGGGTCGGATCGGGAACGACTGTGCCAGAACCCGCCGCCACCTTACCGCCTCGGCCACCCGATCAGCTCGGCTGAGCCGGGTTTGCGCCCCGGTCTTCGTTTCCTGCGGCCAGCGCCAGCGCCATTTCGCGCAGGCGCGCTTTCTGCACCTTGATCGCGTTCGCGCTCTGCACCATCGGGAATGCATCGACGCAGACGACGCGCACCGGCACTTTGTAACGCGCCATGCGGTTGCGCGCGTATTCGATCAACGTCGGTTCGTCGAAAACCGCACCGTCGCGGCGCGTGACAAAGGCGTACGGTCGCGTCGCCTCGCCGTTGTCGACTCCCACCACGTGGCACGCCGCCACGCTGGGATGTTCGGCGAGCACGGCTTCGATTTGTACCGGGCTCACCAGGAAGCCGGATAGACGAAGCACGTCGCCCATGCGCGCGTGGAAGATGAAGCGGCCGTCGGCCAGGGTGTGGCCAAGATCGCCGGTGCGGAAATAGCCATCCTCGGTGATGGCGGCGCGGGTCGCCTCGACGTCGCCAAAGTAGGCGGCAAGCATCGAGGGCGCGCGGATCTCGAGCTCGCCACTTTCGCCATGCCCGGCGAGCTCGCCGGTGTCGATGTTGCGCACGCGCACCTGCGCAAGCGGCGACGCCGGCCAGCCCCCACCGAGTGCGCGTTCGGCGAGCGGCCCGGCGAGCGCGTCGTGGTGCGAGAACAGCGCCTGAACTTCGCTCGATCCATAGACGCCGGCCACGCGCAGACCGCGTTCGGCAGCCGGCCCGATCACGTCGGCACAACCGGTGCCACAGCCGCACAAGCGCAGCGCGGAGAACGGCTCGCCCCGCGCGGGAGCAGCCGCCAGCAGTTGCGCGATCATGCTTCCCGTGAGATTGGTGTTGGTGACGCGCTCGTGCACGATCAAGGCGGCGACGCGCTCGGCATCGAAGGTCGGCTCGACCAGCAAGGGCGCTGCGATCGTGAGCGGTGCGAGCGCGGTCGAAAAACCGTAGGTGCCGCAGAAGGGCAACACGCCGAGCCCCACGGTGTGGGGCCGCGCGTAGCCGAACGCATGCGCCACGTCGAGCGCGTGCTGCATGATCGAACGCTGCGTGTGCAGCACGAACTTGGGCGCCTTGGTAGTGCCGGACGTGGTGAAGAGCAGGCACGCGGTGTCCGGCGTGGCGGCGTCGGTGTCGCGCTCGCTGCGGGCGGCCAGTGTGTCGTAGATGTGCACCGGGACATCACCGATGCGCGCGGGCGGCGGCGGATCGCCGGGTTCGGTATAGGCGATCACCGCGTTCAGCGTGCCGGTCGCATCCGCATGCAGATCACGCACGATCGAGCTGAAATCGATCGCACGAAACGCCGGCCAGTACACCAGAACTTTCGCGCCCGAACGGCCGAGGATGTCTTCCATCTCGGCGCCGCGAAAGCGCGTGTTGGTGGCAAGTGCGATCGCGCCCAGGCGCGCGCAGGCGAACAGGCACGTGAGCCACGCCGGCGTGTTCGGAAGCCATAGCGCCACGCGGTCGCCCGCGCGCACGCCCAGATCGGCGAAACCTTGCGCAACCCGGCGACTCGCCGCGTCGAGCTCGGCGAAGCTCATGGCCGCACCGTGATAGCGCAAAGCCGGCGCATGCGGCGTGCGTTTCGCGTGCGCGCCGAGCAAGCGTGGGAGCGTCAATTCAAGAGTCACGGCAGCGGAATCGGGGCGGGATCGCAACAGCGCGGCACATCGCGCGAGCACCCGTGCATGTCGAAGACTATGGCTTGGCCGGCGGTGATGTCAATTGCGCGCGGCGCGTCGCGCGCGAGCGCAACAGGAACGTTGACAGCAGTGCGTGTAAACTTCCCCGCGTTGGCGCAGATACGTGTGGGCCACAGGCCATGATCCAGATTGCATTCAAGTTCAATCTGCTTGCCGCACTGGTGGCCGGCGCCTGCCTGATCCTCGCCTACCACTTCTACATTGGCCGACGCGAGCGCCGCCAGCCGGGCTACGCCACGCAGGGCCTCAATGCGCTCGCGCGCGTACGCTGGGTCGAGTGCATCATGGGCGATGGACGCAAGGATGTCCTGGCCGTACAGACTCTGCGCAACTCGGTCATGGCCGCGAGCATCATGGCATCGACCGCGATCCTGCTCGTCATAGGCACGCTCAACCTGGGCGCCGACGGCGCCCGCCTCGAGCAGATGCTGGGCGCCCTGGCGAGCCAACGCGCTCGCGCACAAAGCGACCATGCGCTGATCCTACTGCTTCTGCTGGCGGACTTCTTCGTCGCCTTCTTCATGTTCTCGATGGCAATCCGCTTCTACAATCACGTCGGCTACATGATCAACCTAGGGTCGAGCAATACCACCACCTTTCCGTCGTACCGGGTCGCGGCATACCTGAATCGCGCCGGGCGCTTTTATTCGCTCGGTACGCGCGCTTTCTACATGTGCGTGCCGCTCGTGTTCGGCTTGTTCGGGCCGATCTATGTGGTGCTGGCTAGCGTCGGTTTGATCGCCGCGCTCAATCTGATCGATCGGCCGCCGCCCGTCGCCACGGAGGCCATCGTGCAGCCGGTCACGCAAAATGAGCGCGCGGATTGAATTCCGACGCCGCCGCGAGTTGCTCGTAGAGGGTTTTTTCGCGCTCCGTCAGCGCCGCGGGCGTGACGATCTTCAACTGAGCCAGCAGATCGCCGCAGCCGCCTCCCGGTTTTGGCAGGCCGCGCCCCGCCAGTCGCAGGCGCTGGCCCGATTGCGAGCCGGGCGGAATTCGCACCTTCACCTTGGCGTCGAGAGTCGGGATTTCCACCGCCGCGCCGAGCGCCGCCTCCGGCGGCGTGATCGGCAGCTCGAGCAGGAGATCGTGGCGCTCCGCGCGAAATAGCGCGTGCGGCTTCAGCGCCACGGTGATGTAGAGATCCCCCGCCGTGCCCGTAGGACCCGGGCTCGCCAGGCCTTTTCCAGCCACGCGCAGCTTCTGCCCCTCGGTGGCTCCTTTGGGGATGCGCGCGTGCACCGTGTGGCTCGTGCCGCCCGGGACGGTGAGCGTGACCTCGGTGCCCTTGGCCGCGTCCTCGAGGCTCAGTCGGGCGATGACCTCCACATCGCGGCCGCGCCGGGCCTGCGGGCTCGCGCCACGCCGCCCGCCCGCGAATCCGGCGAACAGATCGCCCAGGTCGAATCCTGCCACGCCTTCGTTGCGCCCGAAGATGTCACCGAATTGGCGCTCCCAATCGGGCGGCGGGCGGAAATCCTGCCCGCTGCGGTGGCGCCCGAGCCGGTCGTAAGCGCGGCGCTTGTCCTTGTCGCGCAGCGTCTCATAGGCTTCGGCCACCAGTTTGAAGCGCTCCTCCGCGTCTTTTTCTTTCGATACGTCGGGGTGAAACTTGCGCGCAAGCTTGCGGTACGCCTTCTTGATGGCTTCGTCGGAGGCATCGCGCGCCACCCCGAGCGTTTGATAGTAGTCCTTGTATTTCATCCGTGGCTTGCCCGGGTCCGAATCAAGCGGTAGCGAGCTGTGCCTCGACCCAGCGTTTGAGCGTGGCAAGATCGACCGCGCCGCTTTGGCGTGCGACCTCGCGTCCACCCAAGAACAGCGCAAGCGTCGGAATGCTGCGGATCTGCAATTGCGCCGCCACATCGGCTGCGGCCTCGGTGTCGAGCTTGGCGACCCGGATGCGGGGCTCGAGCGCGCGCGCCGCTTGTTCGTAGACGGGTGCCATCGTGCGGCACGGTCCGCACCACGGCGCCCAGAAGTCCACCAGGACGGGTATGTCGCTGTGGTCAATGGCAGTGCGGAAGGATCGACTCGTCAGTTCCACCGGCAAGCCGGCGAACAGCGGCCGGTGGCAGCGTCCGCAGTTGGGTCCATCGTGCAGACGCACGGCCGGCAGCCGGTTGGTTGCGGTGCAGTGCCCGCACACGATCTGCAGTTTGTCAGCGTGCGTCATCGCGGTTCCTCGAGAATTGCATGGGTCGACTGGGTCGCCGGCCAGGAGATTGAAACATAGTCGAGATTGGGGCGCACAGCGTAGCCACAAGCGAGCCCGCGGCGTCGCTATGTGCGCACCTTACGGGCTTGAAGGAGTCGTGACGCGGCCCAACATTTCCGTCACTCTGGAGTGAAGTGCTTCGCTATAATCGCCCGTTGCCCCTCGGGAGTTCGACCATGCCCATCTACGAGTATCGCTGCAGCGCCTGTGGCTACCAGAACGACTACTTGCAAAAGCTTTCGGAGCCGCCGCTGAGCGACTGTCCGGAATGTGGCCGCAGCACGTTCAGGAAGCAGGTCACCGCGGCCGGATTCCAGCTCAAGGGGACGGGTTGGTACGCAACCGATTTCAAGAATAACGGGACTTCGAAACCGGGGGCGAGCAAGGACACCGAGGGCGCCAAGGCAAGCGGGAGCGGTGACAAAGCGGGTGCGGGCGATACGGCCGGCGAGGGTGGCAAGGCCGGCGAGGGTGCTAAGTCTGGCGACGGCGCCAAGGCGAGCGCGGATGGCGGCGCGGACAACGCCGCCAGCGGCAAGAGCGCGGGAGCCAGCAGCGCCGGTGCTTGTCACGCCTGAACCTGATGAAGCGTTATTTCATAACCGGGCTGCTCATCTGGATTCCGCTCGGCATCACCGTCCTGGTGCTGAACTGGTTGATCAGCACCATGGACCAGTCGCTCGGCCTGCTGCCCGACAAGTTGCGCCCCGAGGCGCTCTGGGGTGTCCACATTCCGGGGTTCGGCGTCGTGTTGACGCTCCTGGTGGTGTTCCTGACGGGCTTACTCGCGGCCAATTTCATCGGCCAGCGACTGGTTCGTTTCTGGGAAGGGGTGCTCGCCCGTATCCCGGTCGTGAAATCGATCTACTACGGGGTCAAACAGGTTTCCGACACCGTGCTCGCCGATACCGGCCAGGCGTTCCGCAAGGTCCTGCTGGTGCAATATCCGCGTAACGGCTCCTGGACGATCGCGTTCCAGACCGGTCGGCCAGGGGGTGATGTCGTGAACCACCTGCGCGGTGAATACGTCAGTATTTATGTGCCCACCACGCCCAATCCGACCTCAGGCTTCTTTCTCATGATGCCGCGCTCGGATGTGGTCGAACTCGACATGAGCGTTGATGAGGCGCTCAAATACGTGATTTCGATGGGCGTCGTTGCTCCGGCCGTAAGCGATCAGCCGAAGCGAGCGGTTGCGATCGCGGCTGCCGCCGAGGCGCGGCACGCGGAGGCCGGGCAGCGCTGATCCTGCTGCGCAGGCAGCATCGAGCCGACCGGATTGCGCTTGCCGGTGGCGGAAACGGAATATTCATGCGTACCGACTATTGCGGCTTGATCGGCCGAAAGCACCTGGGCACCGACGTCAAGCTGTACGGCTGGGTTCACCGCCGCCGCGACCACGGCGGCGTCATCTTCATCGATCTGCGCGATCGCGAGGGTATCGTACAGATCGTGTGCGATCCGGACCGTCCGCAGACGTTTGCGACAGCCGAAATGCTGCGCAACGAATTCGTGGTTGAGGTCCATGGGCGCGTGCGTGAGCGACCCCAGGGCACGGTCAATCCGGGTCTACCGAGCGGGGAGATCGAGGTGCTGGCGCAGCACGTCGAGATCCTCAACGCCGCAGCTACCCCGCCGTTTCAGCTCGACGACGAGCACCTGTCGGAGACCGTGCGGCTGGAGCACCGGGTGGTGGACCTGCGCCGCCCGCTAATGCAGCGCAATCTGCGGCTGCGCTATCGGGTGGCGATGGCTACGCGCCACTTCCTCGACCGCCATGGCTTCATCGACATCGAGACGCCGATGCTGACGCGCTCGACCCCCGAAGGCGCGCGCGACTATCTCGTGCCCTCGCGGGTGCACCCGGGGATGTTCTACGCGCTTCCACAATCCCCCCAGCTGTTCAAGCAGATGTTGATGGTGGCGGGGTTCGATCGCTATTACCAGATCGTCAAGTGCTTTCGCGATGAGGATTTGCGCGCAGACCGGCAGCCGGAATTCACCCAGATCGACATCGAGACTTCCTTCCTCGACCAGAACGAGATCATGGCGCTGATGGAAGAGCTGATGCGCGAGGTTTTCCGCGTGGCGGCGGGGGTCGAGCTGCCGCAGCCGTTTCCGCGGCTTGCCTATCGCGAAGCGATGGCGCTGTACGGCTCCGACAAACCCGATCTGCGCGTGCCGTTGCAGCTCACCGAGCTGACCGACGCGGTGCGCGGGGTAGACTTCAAGGTATTCCGCGATGCCGCCGAGCTCCCGGACGGACGCGTGGCCGCACTGCGGGTGCCGCAAGGCGCCGGCCTCACGCGCAAGGAGATCGACGAGCTTACCGAATACGTCAGGATCTACGGCGCCAAAGGATTAGCCTACGTCAAGGTCAACACTGTCGATTCGGGCGCGGCGGGTTTGCAATCGCCGATCCTCAAGTTTCTGCCCGAGCCGGTGATCACCACCATACTGGAACGAACCGGCGCGGCCGCCGGAGATCTGATCTTCTTCGGCGCCGATCGCGCCAAGGTCGTCAACGAGGCGCTCGGTGCGCTGCGCACGAAGATCGGCCACGAGCGCGGCCTGGCGCAGCCCGGCTGGCGCCCGCTGTGGGTGGTCGATTTTCCCATGTTCGAATGGAACGACGAGGAGAATCGCTGGGACGCGATGCACCACCCGTTTACCGCGCCTGCCGACGGCCACGACGAGCTGCTCGCGAGCGATCCGCGCAAGGCGATGGCGAAGGCGCACGATATGGTGTTGAATGGCTGGGAGATCGGCGGCGGCTCGATCCGCATCCACCGCCAGGACATCCAGCAGAAGGTGTTTCGTGCGCTCGGCATCGATGCCGGCGAGGCGCAGGCAAAATTCGGCTTCCTGCTCGATGCGTTGCAGTACGGCGCGCCGCCGCATGGCGGCATCGCGTTCGGCCTGGACCGGATCGTCGCCCTGCTGGCCGGCGCCGAATCGATCCGGGACATCATCGCGTTCCCGAAGACGCAGCGGGCCACGTGCCTGCTCACGCAGGCGCCGAACCGGGTGGACGAGCGTCAGCTGCGCGAGCTGCACATCCGCAGCCGCGTCCCGGACGCGCAGGCGCGATGAGGGGCGCGCGTCATGACGGCCACGAACCGCTCGTGGGCTCGTTGCGCCTCGTTGCTGTTCGCACTGGCCGTCAGCCTGGCGAGCTTCGGTTGCGCACGCGGCGAACCGGCGCTGCCCGAGGTGCGGCTGGCGCAGCTGCCGCGCGAAGCGGCCCACACGCTGGCGTTGATCAAACGGGGCGGGCCCTTTCCGTACCGCAGAGACGGCGCAGTGTTCGGCAACCGCGAACGCCGCTTGCCGGCAAGAGAGCAGGGTTACTATCGTGAATACACCGTACCAACGCCGGGGGAGAAAGATCGCGGCGCGCGGCGTATCGTCGCCGGTCGCGGCTCGGAGTACTACTACACGGATGATCATTACGACAGCTTCCGTCGAATCCGGGATTAGCGCCGAGGCGCTCGCAGCACGGCTGCGCGAGCACCGCAAGTCCGGCGTATTCCGGGCCGTGGTCGCGCCGCCTGCGCTGGAGACGGCGGCGCACGATGCGGGGTTGGCGTTCATTGCGCTCGATGCGGGTAGCGCACGTACCAAGTCGCAGTTCCTGGGATTACTCGGCCGCACGCTGTCGTTCCCCAACTGGTTCGGGCGTAACTGGGATGCCCTGGAGGACTGCCTGACCGATGCCTCCTGGATGCCCGAATCGGGGCTCGTCATCCGCGCCGAGGGTTTCCACAGCTTTGCCGAGGCCGATCCGGATGGATTCGCCATCCTGCTCGACATCTTCAAGACTTCGGCCGAATACTGGCGCGGCGAAGGGCGGGCCTTCTGGACCCTGTTCGTCGGAGCGCCGGCAGCGGACCTGGAACTGCCGGTGCTGATCGTCTGATCGGAGCCGGGCCATGCCCTACAAGCTCCCGCGCTCGGTGCTGGTCGTGATCCACACCGCGCAGCTCGACGTGCTGCTGATCGAGCGCGCCGACCATCCGGGGTTCTGGCAGTCGGTCACGGGCAGCCTGCTCGTCGGCGAGAGCTGCCGTCAGACTGCGCTGCGCGAGGTGGGTGAGGAGACGGGGATCGATGCGGCACGCTATCGGCTCGAGGATTGGCGCGTACAGAACCGGTTCGAGATCTTCCGCCGCTGGGGGAGCCGCTACGCGCCCGGGACGACGCACAACGTCGAACGCGTGTTCGGGCTCACCTTGCCCGAGCGCTTGCCCGTAGTGCTCGCTCCGCGCGAACACGTGCGCTACCAATGGCTGCCGTGGGACGAGGCCGCCAGGACGGTGTTTTCGTGGAGCAACGCCGACGCGCTGTTCCTGCTGCCGATCATAGCCAAGGAACAGAGCGTGACTGCGGGGCGAGGCACATGATCGATACGCTGCACGTCGCCACCTACAACATCCACAAGGGTTTTTCCAACTTCAATCGGCGCATGGTGGTGCACGAGTTGCGCGAGCGGCTGCGCCAGCTCGGCACCGACCTGGTATTTCTGCAGGAGGTGCTTGGCGAACACCAGCTCCATCCGCAACGCTTCCCCAACTGGCCGGAGGAGCCGCAGTACGAATTTCTGGCCGACTCGGTGTGGACCGATTACGCTTATGGCCGCAATTCCATATACGACCTCGGCCATCACGGCAACGCGGTGCTGTCGCGCTACCCCATCCTGCGGTGGGACAACGAGGACGTCTCGGCGCATGCGCTCGAGGCGCGCGGATTACTGCACTGCGAGATCGGCATCCCGTCGTGGCGCTCGCCGCTGCACTGCGTCTGCGTACACCTGGGGCTCACCGAGCGCGGGCGCCGCCAGCAGCTCATGGCGCTGCGCCGGCGCATCGAGCAGATGGTGCCGCCGGATGCGCCGCTGATCGTCGCGGGCGACTTCAACGACTGGCGGCTGCATGCGCGCCCGCTGCTTGCCCGTCCGCTGCGCTTGGCGGAAGTCTTCGAGATCACGCGCGGCGGTCCGGCGCGCAGCTTCCCCGCCATAATGCCGCTGCTGCACCTCGATCGTATCTACGTTCGTGGCTTCCGCGTGCGCCGTGCGAGCGTGCACCACGGTCTGCCGTGGTCGCGCATTTCGGACCACGCGGCCTTGTCGGCAACCGTTGTACGGCTATGACCAGCTTGCGCGACGGCAACGACGTGCGTTTGTTGATGGGTGGCGGAGAGTATTTCCCCGCGCTCGAGGCCGCGCTCGGGGCCGCGCGCGAGGAGATCTATCTCGAAACCTATCTGTTCGAGAACGACGTCACCGGGCAGCGGGTCGCGGCTGCGCTCGCGGCGGCGTCCAGGCGCGGCGTGATCACGCGCGTGCTGATCGACGGTTTCGGCTGCCGGCGCATGGCGCCGTCATTGTCCGGCCTCATGCGCGATGCAGGCGTGGAACTTCTGGTGTACCGGCCCGACATCACCAGCATCAATTTGCGCCGCTCGCGCCTGCGCAGGCTGCATCGCAAGCTCGTGGTGATCGACGCACAAGTCGGATTCGTCGGCGGCATCAACATCATCGACGACATGTACACGCCCGGACATGTGCCGCCGCGGGTGGATTTTGCCGTCGAGGTGCGCGGCCCCATCGTCGATGATGCGCATGCGGCGGTCACGCGGCTATGGGCGATCGTGTCGTGGACCGAATTTCGCCGCCGCTGGCGCGCCTGGGCGCTGCGTTGCGCGCCTAATCCGCCGGCGGGCGACCAGCGCGCCGCGATGGTGATCCGCGACAACATCGGCCACCGGCGCGATATCGAAGACGCCTACCTCGAGGCGATCGCGGCCGCGCGCAGCGAGATCATGATCGCAATGGCGTATTTTCTGCCCGGCATCGGCTTCCGCCGGGCGCTGACGGACGCGGCCGAGCGCGGCGTGCGCGTGGTGTTGCTGCTGCAAGGAAGAGTGGAGTACTTCTTCCTGCACCATGCCTCGCGCGCGCTCTACGGCAGCCTGCTCGATGCCGGCATCGAGATCCAGGAGTATCACAAGAGCTTCCTGCACGCGAAAGTCGCCGTGATCGATGGCTACTGGGCCACGGTCGGCTCATCCAACATCGATCCGTTCAGCCTATTGCTCGCGCGCGAGGCGAACGTGGTGGTGGCCGATCGGGCATTCGCCCAACAACTGCGCGCGGGCCTGCTGGGGTTGATCGAGTCGGGCGCCCGGCCGGTCGTACGTGAGCGCTGGTCGAAGCAGCCGCTGGCTGCGCGTTCGCTGGCGTGGCTCTCGTACGCCCTTTTCCGGATTAGCACGGGTCTCCTGGGACATGCCAAGGAACATGAAGCGGGCTAGGAGCCTGTCGGGCTCGATTTCGCGTGTGCGATGGCGAGTCCGACCGGCTCCGCGGTGCGAGGCCGGCGTTCGCCGCGCAGACGCCGCTCATTGCCGGATGCGCGCGCGGGAGCTGACCGAAATCCGCCATGGCGGCAGAAAATTCGTCACCTGCGCCTCGGTTCGCCGCGCCAAGCCGATGATTTTTGGCCCGTACCCGGATGGCATCGGGATTGCTTCGATGATCATCGAAGGCTCGGGGTTTCGGCTCCGGGTTTTCGACCCTCCTCCTTTGGTAGCGACTTATGGGCGCAGTAATCCTGTGCCCATTTTTTTTGCTCCGAGCCGATACTGACCCGATGGAGCGCTCCGGGATCTCAGGGACGGGGCAGCGCGGCGCACCGTCCCCGCGCCGCAGCGACTGGCACACGCTCGCCACGCTGTTGCCCTATCTGTGGGCGTACCGCGCTCGCGTGGTGCTGGCGTTGCTGTTCCTGTTCGCCGCCAAGGCAGCCAACGTCGGCGTGCCGCTGGTGCTCAAACAGATCGTCGACCGGCTGAGCGTTCAGAACGCGATGCTGGTGCTGCCGGCGGCGCTGCTCGTCGGCTACGGGTTGCTGCGCCTTTTCACCACGGTGTTCACGGAGCTGCGTGAGTTCGTCTTCGCCAAGGTGACGCAACGCGCCGTACGCCGCGTCGCGCTGGAAGTGTTCGCCCATCTGCATTCACTCTCGCTGCGCTTTCACCTGGAGCGCCAGACCGGCGGTCTCACGCGCGACATCGAACGCGGTACGCGCGGGATCTCTCAGCTTCTGGGCTTTGCGCTTTTCAGCATCCTGCCGACGCTGGTCGAGATCGGGCTCGTGACCGGCATCCTGCTCGTCAAGTACGACGCCTGGTTCGCCATCGTTACGCTGATCACGTTGGCGATCTACATCGTCACCACGGTGTCGATTACCGAGTGGCGGCTCAACTTTCGCCGCAGCATGAACGAGCTCGACTCGAAAGCGAACACGCGCGCGATCGACAGCCTGCTCAACTACGAGACCGTCAAGTACTTCGGCAACGAGCGCTTCGAGCAGCGCCGCTACGACGAGGCGATGCAGCGCTGGGAGCGCGCCGCGATCCTGTCCCAGACCTCGCTCTCGGCGCTGAACGCCGCGCAGAGCGCGGTGATCGCGCTCGGTGTCACACTCATCATGTGGCGCGCTGCTGCCGGCGTGGTCGACGGATCGATGACGCTCGGCGACCTCGTGCTGGTGAACGCCTTCCTCATCCAGCTCTATGTGCCGCTCAATTTCCTCGGCATGGTTTATCGCGAGGTCAAGCAGTCGCTCACCGACATGGAACGGATGTTCCGCATGCTGCGTGAGCACCGTGAGATCGAGGACAGGCCGGGAGCGCGCGCGCTTGCCCTGAACGAAGGCGTGGTCGAGTTCGATCGGGTGGAGTTCTCTTACGACAGTCGCCGCCGCATCCTGGACGAAGTGAGCTTTCGCATCCCGCCGGGGCAAACGGTGGCGGTGGTGGGGGCGAGCGGCGCCGGAAAGTCGACGCTGGCGCGGCTCATGTTCCGGTTCTACGACGTCGACGCCGGCGCGTTGCGTATCGATGGGCAGGATCTCCGCGATGTCACTCAGGCGAGCCTGCGCGCCGCCATCGGCATCGTGCCGCAGGATACGGTCCTGTTCAACGATACGGTGTTCTATAACATCGCCTACGGACGCCCGGACGCAAGCCGGGAGGAGGTGGTCGAGGCGGCGCGCGCGGCACATATCCACGACTTCATCATGTCGCTACCGGATAAGTACGACACCGCAGTCGGCGAGCGCGGGCTCAAGCTCTCGGGCGGCGAGAAACAGCGCGTCGCCATCGCCCGTGCGCTGCTGAAGGGGCCGCGGATTCTGATCTTCGACGAGGCCACATCGGCGCTCGATTCGCGCTCCGAGAAGGCGATCCAGGCCGAGCTCGAGCGAATTGCGCAGGGACGCACCGCGCTGGTGATCGCGCATCGGCTCTCTACCGTGGTGGATGCGGACGAGATCCTGGTGCTCGATCACGGCCGTATCGTCGAACGCGGCCGTCACCGTGAGCTGTTGTCACGCGAGGGCGTCTATGCCGGTATGTGGGCGCTGCAGCAGGAAGAGCAGGAGCGCGAGCTCGCACAGGACGCGATTGCGCCGGCCCCCGCTACGACGAACTGATCACCGCAGCGCTCGACGGCACGGATGCAGCGGCGAAGGTGACAGTCACGCGCGTCCCCTTGCCGAGCGCGCCCTCTTCGATACGCACGCTGGCCGCGTGCGCTTCGGCGATCTCGCGCACGATTGCCAGGCCCAGGCCGCAACCTTCGGTGTGATTGGGCGCGAGGCGCTGGAAGCGCTCGAACACGCGCTCGCGATCGGCGGGCGCGATACCGGGGCCGTCATCCTCGACGCTGAGCGTAACGCGTTCGCCGTTGCGCGCAACGCCCACGGTGATGCACCCGCCGGGCGGCGTGTAGCGAATTGCGTTGTCCACCAGGTTCACCACGAGCTCACGCAACAGCACCGTATTGCCGCGGACCGGTATCGCGCCGGCTTCGTCGGCGAGACCCAGGTCGAGGTCGCGCGCGAGTGCCTTGGGCACCCACTCACTGGTCACTTCGCGCGCGATCGCGACCAGGTCGATCTCGGTCATCGCGGCTGCGGCGCTGGCTTCGGGCTCGGCGAGCGCGAGCGCCAGCAACTGATGGGCGAGACGCGCGCTGCGGTCGGTAGCGTGCATGAGCGCTCGCATCCGGTCGTGCATGCCGGCGAGATCGCGCTCCCTGAGTGCGAGCTCGGCATGCGTGCGTAAGCCTGCGAGTGGTGTACGCAACTGGTGGGCGGCGTCGGCAATGAAGCGTTGCTGCGATACCATCGCGCCACGCAGCCGCTGCATGAGCTCGTTGATCGCGTGGACCAACGGACGCACTTCCCTGGGCGTGCGCGGCTCGTCCAACGGCGTGAGATCGCGGTGCGAGCGCGCCTCGATCTGCGCTCGCAGGCGTCCGAGCGGAAGCAGACCATGACCCACGCCCAAGTAGACCGAAATGATGATCATCCCGATCAGGACGAGCTGCGAGAGCGCGACCGCGACCAGTATCTCTTCGCCAAGCAGTTGGCGGCGGATGAGCGTCTCACCCACGATCACCTGTGCGAACAGGGTTTCGTTGTCGGGGTCGTACGGGACGCGCAGCGCAACCAGACGCATCCCCTGGCCCAGGTAGCGCGCATTGTAGTAACGTGGCCGCCGATCCTGCGGCGGCGGCGGGCGCGGCAGGTCGGCCGCGCCACCGACCAGGTTGCCGTCGTCGTTGCGCACGGCGTAATAAACGCGATCGATGTCATCGATCTCGAGCATATCGGCGGCTGCAGGCGGCAGGTCCACTGCGAGGCGCCCATCGCGCAGCCGCAGGCGCCGTGACAGGTCGAGCGCCGAATCGTACAGCGCCCGGTCGTAGGCCTCGGTTACGAAGTCCGAGGCGAGCTTGTAGACCACCAGCGCCGAGCAGATCAGCGCGACCGTCAGCGGCAGCACCAGCCAGAAGATCAGTTGACGCCGGATCGATGGTTGCACGAGAAGCTTGATGGCCCGATTCTCCCTTGCGATGCGCCTTTGCGGTGCTCGCTGGCCCCGAACGGCCCCTCCGTAGCGCATGTCGCCCCGCCCGGGATGGCGGGCCCGCTCGCGGCAGCGAGACCGTGCCGGCTACGACCCGCTGCCCGGTTTCTCCAGCAGATATCCCAGTCCGCGCACCGTACGCACTGAAATGCCTGCGGTTTCCAGCTTCTTGCGCAAGCGATGGATGTAGACCTCGATCGCATTCGTGCCGACCACCTCGCCCCAGCCGGTGAGTTGCTCGGCGAGCTGCTCTTTGCTCACGACCCGGCCAACGCTCAGCAGCAGCGTTTCGAGCATCGACACCTCGCGCGCCGACAGCTCGAGTGGTTGATCGTCGACCGATGCACGCCGGCCGATGGTATCGAAACGCAGTCGGCCATGCTGGAGTTGCGGGCTCGCGCCGAACTTTCCCCGGCGCACCAGCGCGCGCACCCGAGCCTCAAGTTCGGGCAGCGCGAACGGCTTGGGAAGATAGTCGTCGGCGCCGAGATTCAGGCCCTTGACGCGATCGTCCAAGCCGGTGCGTGCGGTCAGCACGAGCACCGGAGTCGTGCTCGAGCCGCCGGCGCGGCGGCGCAGGCGCTTGAGCACGCTGAACCCGTCTAGCCCGGGAAGGCCGAGGTCCAGGATGATCAAGTCGTACGTCTGGCTGGAAGCCATGTGATCGGCGCTGTTGCCGTCTGGCGCGTGATCGACAGCGAAACCGTTGGCCTCGAGCGTGCGTTTGAGGCCGTCGGCGAGCAAGGGATCGTCTTCGGCGATGAGAAGGCGCATGGGATCGCGAGGTGTATCGGTGAACCGGTGGGACTAGCAGCGTCACACGCAACGTGCGTCGAGGCTAGCGTGCTCACGCCTGCTTGTCGAGCAGACATCGGGTTGGCACCCACAGCGCTCACCGCGGCACGCGTAACTCGATGCTCTGTAAGTTAACCGTAAGGTGTCGCCCTTAGCCTTGGTTGCGTTTCAATCTTCCTCCTCGGGAGCCTTCTGCACGGGTGAATCACGCAGCGGCCCGTGTCGTGCGGTTCCCCTTACACGCCGCCCCGGCGCAAGCGGGCGGCGTTTCTTTTTTCGCGATCTTGAGCATCCACTCGCAACAATCTTCTTTAGATATTGATTATTTGCTATCTTAGTCGCTCGCCGAATGGTGCTGCGCCACGCTTACGCGGGCACCGGAGAAGAACGAGTAAGGAACGGACGGGTGAACAACGTCGTAGCCACCTGCATCGTCGCATTCATGTTGGCCTGGGGCGGGAGCGCCTGCGCAGCGCAGGGCGCGAAGAACGTCAAGGCGGGGGCGGCGAAGAGCAAGCGCGTTTCCGTCAGCTACAAGAGAGACGGCGTCAAGGCCGTCCAAAAGTCTGCCGCAAAATCGGCCACGTCGGCGGCCGCAGCGGCTGCACCCGACGCGCTTAGCGGCACACTGGCCGCGAATGGGCCCGAGCTCAAGTCGAGTTCGGCTCTGGTATTCGACGCGCTTGAAGGCACCGTGCTGTACGGCAAGAACACCGCCCAGGTCGCGGCGATCGCCTCGATCACCAAGCTCATGACGGCGATGGTGGTGCTCGATGCGGACCTGCCCCTGGACGAATCGGTTCGTATCGACAAGGCCGATATCGACACGCTCAAGCACACGGGTTCACGCCTTCGTATCGGCGCCGTATTCGCGCGCCGCGACTTGCTGCACATGGCGCTCATGTCCTCGGAGAACCGAGCGGCGAGCGCGCTCGGCCGCAGCTACCCCGGCGGCAGCGAAGCGTTCGTCGCGCGCATGAACGAAAAGGCGCACGAACTCGGCATGTACAGCACCCGCTTCGTCGAGCCGACCGGCCTTTCCAGCCAGAACGTCTCCACCGCCGAGGACCTCGCGCTCATGGTGCGAGCGAGCCTGGACTATCCGTTGATTCGAGAGTTCACGACTGCACCGAGCGCGCAGATCCACACCGTGGACGGCCACGTCTATGGCTTCAACAATTCCAACGGATTGGTGCGTGCATCGAGTTGGCAGATCGACGTATCGAAGACCGGTTATATTTCGGAAGCCGGGCAATGCCTGGTGATGCAGGCGCGCATTCTCGAGCGGCCCATCGTCATTGTCTTGCTCGACTCGTGGGGAAAGTACACCCGCATCGGTGACGCCAACAGGGTCAAGAAGTGGCTGGAAGGCGTGGCGCTCGCGGCGGGGCATTCGGGCTGAGCGGGCAAGGCGCGTGCGACGCGCCGACGCATGAGCCGCCTGGCCGCCTTCCACGACCTTTCGCCGCGCGCGTCGAGTTTCCGCGACGACGTCCTGCGCGGCCTGGGTGCTTCGCCCAAGCGGCTGCCGCCGAAGTATTTTTACGATGAGATCGGCTCGGCGCTGTTCGATGCGATCTGCGCCTTGCCCGAGTACTATCCGACGCGGGTCGAGACGGCGCTCATCCAGACGCATGCCGCAGCGATCGCGGGCGCGCTCGGCGGCCGTTGCGCACTGATCGAATTCGGCAGTGGCGCAAGCCGCAAGAGCCGGCTGCTGATCACCGCCGCCCGGCCCGCGGTGTACGTTCCGATCGACATCGCCCGCGAAACCTTGCGTCAGGCTGCAGAAGACTTGTGCCATGCGTTCCCCGAGCTCCCCGTGGTCGCGGTATGCGCCGACTACTCGCAACCGTTCCAGCTTCCCGACCTCGTACCGTACCGGCCGCGCCGGCGCGTGGTGTTCTTTCCGGGCTCCACCATCGGCAACTTCGATCCGGATGAGGCCGTAGCCTTCCTCGCCAATGCACGCGGCCTCGCCGGCGCGGGCGGCGCACTCGTGATCGGCGTCGATTTGCGCAAGGACATGGGCGTTCTGACGGCCGCCTACGACGACCCGCAGGGCGTGACCGCAGCGTTCAATCTCAACGTCCTGGCGCGCATCAATCGCGAGCTCGGTGCGGATTTCGACCTGCGGGCGTTTCGCCATCGGGCGTGGTACGCGCAAGCACCGGGCCGTATCGAGATGCACCTCGAAAGCTGCCGCGACCAGGACGTGCGGATCGGCACGACACGCATTGCGTTTGCGTGCGGCGAGACCATCCACACCGAGGATTCGTACAAGTATTCGGTGCCCGGATTCCAGGCCTTGGCAGCGCGCGCCGGTTTTCGGCCGGCTGCGTGCTGGGTAGACGACGCCAATCTGTTCTCCATACACTATATGACCTGCTGAGTACGGTCATGAGCCCGCACGACACCTCGGACGCCGTGAACGACGGCGAGACCATCGCCCTGCCGCAAGGCGCCAAGAACTACATCACGCCGTGGGGCCACATGCGGCTGCGTAGCGAGCTCAGGCATCTGCTCGACGAAGCGCGGCCCGAGCTCGTACGCACGGTCGCGTGGGCGGCATCCAATGGCGATCGTTCCGAGAACGGCGACTATATCTACGGCAAGAAGCGGCTGCGCGAGATCGACCGGCGCATCCGCTTTCTCACCAAGCGCCTGGACCACGCCGAGGTGGTGGATCCGCGCCTGCGCGAGGATTCCGAGCAGGTATTCTTCGGCGCCACCGTCACCTATGCCGATGGCCATGGCAGCGAGCGCACCATCAGCATCGTCGGCATGGACGAAGTCGATCCGGCGCGCAATCGCGTGAGCTGGATCGCGCCAATCGCGCGCGCGCTGTTGAAGGCGCGCGTGGGTGACGTGGTGAGCTTCCAGAGCCCGCGCGGTTCGGAAGAGATCGAGATCATCGACGTCCGCTACCAGGCGCTTTGCGAGTGAGGCGCTTGCCTGGGAGGCATTTATGCCCACCGAGCGTAGCGCGTGCGATGGCTACAACGTGGCGTCTTTCCCCGGGGAACCGGGGCTGCGGCGGAGGGGCGGCGTGTCAAGCGCGTCCGAACGCTCGTTAGCCAGCTTGCGCGAGCTCGACCTGACCGCGGCCGAGCGCTCGCTGCTGCGCCGCCAGTCGACCCCGGAAAAATTGCAGTCGTTCATCAATTCGATTCCGATCAACTTCGAGCCCGACGGCGATACCTGCTACACGGTGCACGAGGTGCTTGCGCACCGGCGTGCGCACTGCATCGAGGCGGCGCTGGTGGCCGCGTGCGCCCTGTGGTTGAGCGGGGAGCCGCCGCTGCTGCTCGACTTGCGTGCCGAGGGCGATTGGGATCATGTCGTGGCATTGTTCCGGCGCGGCGGTCTGTGGGGTGCGATCGCCAAGAGCAATCACCTGGCTTTGCGCGGGCGCGACCCGGTCTATCGCAGCGTGCGCGAGCTGGCATTGTCGTATTTTCACGAATACCACAACGAGCGCGGCGAAAAGACCTTGCGCGAGTATTCGCGCCCGTTCGACCTGCGCGTCCTCGACCCCGCGCAATGGGTGAGCGGCGACGCCGGCGCGTGGGAGGCGGAGCGCCGCATCGACCTGTCGCCGCACTATCGGCTGTTTCCGCGCACGCAACGACGTCATCTGACGCCGATCGACGCGATGCAATGGCGGGCGAGGCAACTGGTCGAGTATCGGCGCCCGCGCAAGCGACGCTGATCTTGCAGCACCGCGCTCGGTCCGGGCCGCGGCGCGCCGGGCAGCATCCGCGAGGGGTGACTTGCGCACCCCGCAGCGATATCCCTGCCGAGAGTGCCGGACCGCAGCACGCGCAAGCCAGGAGATGTGTCGCTCATGTCGGCTCCTTCCCCAGGGCGCGATCGCGCGGCGAGTCGAGCGGATCGACGTGCATGAATTCGCCGATGCGCGCGAGCGAGACATCGGCGCGCGGCCAGGCTGCGAGCGCCGCGGCATCGGCCGCGTAGTGGCCCTGGCGCACGAACACCGTCGTGAGCCGCGGCCCCCAGATCGCCTTCATCGCCGCGAGGATGCGCAGCTTGTCGTCCACCATCACGTAGCGGCGTGCCGGATAGAGGCGCTCCACGTCGGCGAGCATCTTCTCCTTGTGCACGTAGATGAGCACGTGACCGTAGACCGCGTCCCACAGGCCGGAACGTTCGATCTTGCGAGGTTGGAAGACGGCGTCGCCGTCGGACAGGATCACGCTGCGGGCATGCTCCTGCGCGTGCCGCAACACGTCCAACGCGCCAGGATAGAGACGCTCGGAAAACGGGTAGTCGACAAGCCACGAGGACAGGCGCAGCACACGCGGATCGTGCAGGCGTTCGAGGCGGTAGCGTTCGAGCGCACCGAGATAGTCGACGTAGCCGAGTTCCCCACGCAGCGCCTCGAGGATCGCCCAGTAGCGCTCGCACGCGGCGGCGCCGAAGCGGCGCTCGAGTTCGCTGCGCAGGTCCGCCTGCACGCGATCGTTGTCGAGCAGCGTGTTGTCGACGTCGAACAGGTAAACGAGATCTTCGCGCCCGCGCGATGTGGCTTGCGTGCTCATCGCGCGATCACTCCCCGGCGCTCGCGGGCCCGCCGAGGCGGCCACCGAACGCGCGGCCCGATTTCATCAGCGGCGAGTCCCTGTTGGCGGCCATCGGGTCCAAGCCGATCGTTCCGTGGCATATGCGCGTTGCGCTCAGGATTCACGCAGCCGGCGCAGGCCATAGATCGCGGCGCCGAGCAGCGCTGCCTGTGCCGGGATGACGTGGATCGGGATGGGCCGCAGCGTCGCCTCGAAACGGCCCTTGGCGACGAAGGCTTGCGCGAGGCGCCCGTCCTCAAGCTGGCCGAGGATGCGGGGCGGGATCCCGCCGCCCAGATAGACACCGCCGGTGGCGAGCACCTTGAGCGCGAGGTTGCCCGCTTCGGCACCCAGGACGCATACGAAGGTCTGCAACGTCAGCGCGCAAAGAGGATCGGGCGGCTCGCCGAGTGCGGTCTGCACGATGAGCGGCGTGCGGTCGGCGGCGTTCGCGAGCCGCGCGGCGAGCTGCGGCGACTCCCGGGCGTGGCCTGCGTCGCGCAGGAAATCGTAGATATTCGGCAGTCCCATACCGGAGCACACGCGCTCGAAGCCGACATGCCCGTAGCGCGCGCGCAAGTACGCGAGCAGCCCGGACTGCAACTCGTCCGCGGGTGCGAAATCGGCGTGTCCGCCCTCGGACGCGCAGGCGAGATAGTCCTCGCCATTCCACACCAGGAAAGCTTCGCCGAGTCCGGTGCCGGGCGCGAGCACGGCCTTGGCGCCGCGCGGCTGCGCTTCGCCGGGCTTCACCGTGCGCAGTTCGGTCGCATCGAGATGAGGGACCGCCTGCGCGATCGCCTGCAGATCGTTCAGCAGCATCGCGCTCGGTATCCCGAGCGCGCGCGCGAGCGCGTGTTCTTCGAGCACCCAGGGAAGGTTGGTGAGCTTCGCGCGCCCGCCAATGACCGGCCCTGCGACGTCGAAGCACGCTGCGGTCGCGCGCGCATCGTGCTTGGCGAGAAACTCGCCGACCATGACCTCGAGTCCCGCGTAGCGCGCGCTCGGGAATTCATCCTCGGCGAGCGGCCGGCGCGGCCCCCGCGCGGGGTCGTACAGTGCGAGCAGAGTCTTGGTGCCGCCGACGTCTCCTGCGATCAGCATATGACGGTCTCCGTGCGCTGCAGATCTTTGTGCGACGCCACCCGCGCTTCGGGATCTGGTCCGCATCAGTCGGATAGCCGGATTCTAGGGCAGGCGGCTTAGGCCTGCCTTGGCGCGCGACCCCGGACCGCGCCCGGGCGGGGCCGATTTCGCCCGCAGTCCCGGAGCCAGTGCATTCGTATGCCGCCACGCCGACAGCGCTGCGGCGACGATCGCTGCGACAAACAAGGCGCCGATCGCGAGGCGAAATCCCGCCATCACGTGCTGATCCGCACCGAGGTGGGTTGGCTTGCCGACGTGCAGTTGCATGGCGGCGCCGACCAGCGCCACGCCGAAGCTTGCCCCGAGACTGCGCATCATGTTGAGCAGCCCGCCGGCCACGCCCAGGCGCGTCGCGGGCGCAGCCGCCATGATGCTCGCGTTGTTCGACGGGATGAACAGTCCGACACCGACGCCGAAGAGCAGCAACCCGGCTGTGAGGGGCCCGAGGGCGGCGCCCGCGCCCCAGCCGATGAGCGCAAGGCCGGCCGCTGCGGCAACCATGCCGCTCACGGTCGGCAGCCGCGCCCCGAAACGATCGCCGAGATAGCCGCCCAACTGCGCCACGATCGTGAGCACTGCGGGCACCATCGTCACGATGAGCCCGACGCGGCCGACGGGTTCATCGTAGACGCGCTCGAGCACGATGGGCACGCTGAAGAGGCCACCGAAGAGCACGGTATACGACAACAGCGCCGCACTCACGCCCGCGACCATGCCCGGGGCGCGCAGCACGTCGGCGCCGATCAGAGGGTCGGCTGCCCGGTGCTCGCTGTACGCGTAGGCAAGGAAGAGCAGCAACGCCGCGGGTACGAAATACGGGA
>WYBJ01000214.1 GCA_011525945.1 Burkholderiaceae bacterium
CGGGCGAAACGCGGTGCCGGCGTTGCCGAGATGCAAGTCCGCCTGTTTCACGGGAAAGCAACCCGACACGCCGCGTACCACGACCGAGCGCGCCGCGGCGTCGCGCTCGAGTGCAACGCCGAGTCTTGCCAGCGCCGCCAGCATCACGCGCGTATCGTCCGAATCGAGCAGCTCCTCGATGCGGCTATCGCCCGCGGCAAGTGCGGCGAGTAGCAGCGTGCGGTTGGAGATGCTCTTCGAACCCGGCAGCCGAACGCTGCCGCCGACACGATCGACCGGCGCCAGCTCGAGCACATCCATCACGCACTCCCCCTTCGATGGCGCTGCAAGACGTGGCGCACGCGAGATCTCAGCGCATCTGCAGCCAGCGATTACGCGCTGCGCGTGCGGCGTCGAAGAGCCTTTCCAGGCCGGGACCATCGCCCTCGTGCAGCAGCGCCGCGAGCCGATCGAGCTCGGTGCGGTAATGTCCGAGCTCATGCAGGATGAGATCACGATTCGACACGCAGATATCCCGCCACATCTCCGGCGAGCTGCCGGCGATGCGGGTGAAATCGCGAAAGCCGCCTGCCGCCAGCGCGAACAGCCGCTCGGCGTCCTCGCGCCCCGCCAGCTCGTGCACCAGCGCATACGAAAGCACGTGCGGTAGATGGCTCACCGCCGCGAGCACCTCGTCGTGCCGCTGCGGATCCATGCTGCTCACGCGCATCCCCGCCATCTCCCACGCGCGACGCACGAGCGCGAGCGCGTGCGGGTCGGTGTCCGCGACCGGCGTCAGGATGAGATGCCGCTCGCGAAAGAGGTCGGCGCGCGCCGCACCCGCGCCGCTCTTCTCGGCGCCAGCGATGGGGTGAGCCGGGACGAAGCGCGTGAGCGATGCGTGCAGATGCTCGCGGGCCAGCGCCACGACGTCGCGTTTGGTGCTGCCCGCATCGGTCACGACCGTGCGCGCACCGAGCCACGGCGCGATGCGCTGCATAACCGGCGCCATCTGGCCGACCGGCATCGCCAGAAGCACCATGTCGGCATCAGCCACGGCATCCCGGTCATCGTGCGCAACCGCGTCGATCGCCCCAGCCTGAAGCGCAAGATCGAGGTTGGCGCGGCTGCGACCCTGACCGACCACCTTGCCCACGCCGGCGGCGGCCTTCAATGCAAGCGCGAACGATCCGCCGATGAGCCCCACGCCGTAGACGGCAAGCTTGCCGATGAGCGGTTCGCTCACGCTCGCCTGCGCGGGCGCGCTAGCCATCTAGCGACTCTTCCAGCGCCTGCAGCAGACGCGCGTTCTCCGCCTCGGTGCCGATCGTCACGCGCAAGTGCGCGGGCAGTCCATAGCCCGTGATCGGCCGGACGATCACGCCCCGGCGCAGCAGGCGGCGGAAGACTTCGCCGCCATCGCCGACGCGCACGGTGACGAAGTTGCCCACCGACGGGATGTACGGCAGCTCCAGGCGCTTGAAGCCCGCCGTAAGCGCGGCCATGCCGGCGAAGTTGGCCTCGCGACTGCGGCGCACGAACGCCTCGTCGTCCAGAGCCGCCTGACCGGCGGCAAGTGCCATGCTATTGACATTAAACGGCTGGCGTACGCGGTTCATCAGATCTGCCACCGATTCATGCGCCAGTGCATAACCTAGACGCAATCCCGCCAAGCCGTATATTTTGGAGAACGTGCGCGTGATGACCAGGTTGGGAAACTCCCCCAGCCAGGCGACGGTGTCGGCCTGAAGTTCAGCCGGGAGATACTCCTGATAGGCCTCGTCGACGACAACGACCACATTGGCGGGCACCCGGCGCAGGAACGCGCGCATCGCGCGAGGCTCGATGAACGTACCAGTCGGATTGTTCGGATTGGCGATGAATACCAAGCGCGTATCGGCGTCGATCGCAGCGCTCATCGCATCCAGATCGTGCCCGAACTCACGCGCGGCAACCTCGATGCCGCGAGCCCCGGTCGCCTGGGTCGCGAGCGGATATACGGCGAAGGCGTGCTGCGCGTACACCGCATTCGTCGCCGGCGACAGAAATGCGCGCGCCGCCATCTCCAACACGTCGTTGGAGCCGTTACCGAGCACGATGCGATCGACAGCAACGCCGAGCTTGGCACTGAGCGCCTGCTTCAACTCGTAACCGCTGCCGTCGGGATAGCGGGACAGGTCTGCGAGGACACGCGCAATCGCCGCGGCCGCCATAGGACTCACGCCCAGCGGGTTTTCATTCGATGCGAGCTTGACGATCCCCGACTCGTCGAGGCCGAGCTCGCGCGCGAGCTCGGCAATGGGCTTGCCCGGTTGATACGGCGCAATCGAGCGGATGTAAGACGGAGCGCGGTCGCAAAGATCCATGGTGTCGGTTCGCCGGATCGAGCCGGCGCATAACGATTCGGGTGGGTGAAAAATGCGCTTCAGTCCGGCGCCATCGGGTACGAGCCCAGAATCTTGACGAAAGTCGCCCGCTCGCGCATCTCGGTCAAGGCGCGAGCCACATTCTCGTCCTGCGCGTGACCTTCCACGTCCGCAAAGAACAGGTATTCCCACAGCCCCGAGCGCGCAGGCCGCGATTCGAACCGGGTCATGCTCACCTGGTTGCGCGCGAGCGGGACGAGCAACTCGTGCACGGCACCGGGCCGATTCTTGGTCGCCATTACCAACGACGTCCGGTCACGCCCGGTGCGTCCGACGCTCTGCTTGCCGATCACCATGAACCGTGTGATGTTAGGCTGCTCGTCCTCGATGTTCTCGGCCACGATCCGCAATTCGTAGCGCTGCGCCGCAAGCCGCCCCGCGACCGCGGCCGCATTGTCGTCCAGCGATGCGAGTCGCGCCGCCTCAGCGTTGCTCACGACCGCGACTCGTTCGGCCTTCTGATAATGGCTATTGAGCCAGCCGCGACATTGCGCCAGGCTCTGGGAATGCGAATAGATCTTGCCGATACCGTCCGCGCGCCCGCTGCGGTTCATGAGGCACTGGTGCACCGGCAGCATGACCTCGCCGCAAATCGTAGCGGGCTTGAGGAAGAGCAGGTCGTTGGTGCGCCCCACCGCGCCCTCGGTGGAATTCTCCACCGGCACCACGCCGTACGCCGCCGCGCCCGACTCGACGCTGTGGAAAGTCTCGTCGATCGATCCGCACGGCAAGCCCTGCACCGAGCCGCCGAAATGCTTGACCACGGCCTCCTCGCTGAAGGTGCCGGGCGGACCGAGATAGGCGACAGCAATCGGCGCTTCGAGCGCCCGGCACGCCGACATGATCTCGGTGTAGATACGCGTGAGCGCGTCGGGCGCTAACGGCCCGGAGCCGAGCGCATGGACCCGGCTCAAAACCTGCATTTCGCGTTCGGGACGATACGCCGGCCCGTCGTGCTTGAGCCCGCCGACACGCTGTGCGAGCCGGGCGCGTTCGTTCAACAGATCGACCAGGCGCTCGTCGATCGCGTCAATCTGATCGCGCATCGCTTTCAGCGGATCGGTCATTGCTCCACCCTCGCGAGCTCGTCGCTCGCCACCTCGCACCCAAGCTCCTCTCCCGCAGGAAGCGGAGAGCGTTCATTACTCAGCGGCCCGCTGGCCGCTCGCAAGACACTCACAGAGTCGCAAATCCGGCGCCGCCGCGGGCTCACGACCCAGATTCGGCCGGCAAGTAGCGTACCATGAGCACGCCCTGAATCGCCTGCAACTCGCTCACGACCCGGCTCGGTACGGGGCTGTCCACATCCACAAGCGTGTACGCCATCGACCCGCGTGACTTGTTGAGCATGGTGTCGATGTTAAGCCCGGCGCTCGCCATGGTGGTGGAGATCTGGCCGAGCATGTTCGGGACGTTCGCGTTCGCGATGCCCACGCGGTAAGGCGACTCACGCGTCATGACCACGTCGGGGAAATTCACGGCGTTCAGGATGTTGCCGTTCTCGAGATAGTCGCGAACCTGATCCGAAACCATCACCGCGCAGTTGTCCTCGGCTTCGCGCGTCGAGGCGCCCAGATGCGGCAGCGCGATCACGTGCGCGCAGCCCTGTAGGCGCGAGGATGGAAAATCGCACACGTACCAGCGCAGGCGCTTCGCCTCCAGGGCAGCCACCACTGCCTCGGCGTCGACCACGCCGTCGCGCGAAAAGTTGAGCAGCACCGCTGCGGACTTCATCACCTGAAGGCGCCGCGCGTCGATGAGATTGCGCGTGGCGGGGACCAAGGGAACGTGTAGTGAGACATACTCGGCGCCGCGCAGCACCTCCTCGATCGTGTTCGCCTTGCGCACCTGCGAGGGCAGGCTCCAGGCGGCGTCGACCGTGATCTCGGGATCGTAACCGAGCACGTTCATGCCGAGACGAATCGCCGTATCGGCCACCAGGCTGCCGATTTTGCCCAGGCCGACGATGCCGAGCGTACGCCCGGGAAGCTCGGTGCCCGCAAAATGCTTCTTGCCGTCCTCGACCTGCTTGTCGATGCTGGCATCATCACCCTTGAGCGCGGCGACGAACTTGAGCGCCGGACCGATATTGCGCGCCGCAAGCAGCAGCCCGGCGAGCACCAGTTCCTTCACCGCATTGGCATTCGCGCCCGGCGCATTGAATACCGGTACGCCGCGCTCACTCATCTTCGTCACCGGGATGTTGTTCGTGCCGGCACCCGCGCGCCCGATCGCTTTTACGCTCGCCGGTATGTCCATCGCATGCATGTCGTGCGAGCGCACCAGGATTGCGTCCGGCGCGCTCTCGTGGCTGCCGATGTGGTAGCGCGCACCGGGAAAGCGCTTCAGCCCCACCGCCGCGATGTTGTTCAGCGTGAGTATCCGAAGCGGATCAGCCATGGCGCTTCTCGAACTCGCGCATGAACCCGACCAGCGCCTTCACCCCCGCAAGCGGCATGGCGTTATAGAGCGAAGCACGCATACCGCCGACCGAGCGATGTCCCTTCAGTTCCGACAAGCCCTGCGCCTTGGCTTCTTTCAGGAACGGCTCGTCGAGCTTGGCATCACGCAGGGTGAAGGCGATGTTCATGCGCGAGCGATCGTCCCGGCGTACCGGACAGCGGTAGAACTCGGTCTCATCGAGCAGCTCGTAAACCAGCGCCGCTTTCTCGATGTTGCGCTTCTCGATCGCAGCGAGCCCGCCCTGCGCGAGCAGCCACTTGAACGTGAGCCCCGCGAGGTAGATGCCGAAGCTTGCCGGCGTGTTCAGCATCGAATCGGCCTCGACTTGCGCCTTGTAGTCGAAAACACTAGGCGTGATCGCAGCCGCGCGGCCCAGCAGATCCTCGCGCACGATCACCAGCGTGAGGCCCGCGGGACCGATGTTCTTCTGCGCACCGGCGTAGATCACGCCGAACTTCGACACGTCCAGCGGACGCGACAGGATGTCGGAGGACATATCGCACACGAGCGGCACACTGCCGACATCGGGGATCCAGTGAAACTCCACGCCGCCGATGGTTTCATTGCTGGTGTAATGCAGGTAGGCCGCGTCGGGATCGAGGCGCCATGTCTCACGACCGGGAATGCGGGTGTAGCGCTCGTTGGCGGAAGACGCGACCACGTTTGGCGTGCAGTAGCGCTTCGCCTCCTGCACCGCCTTTTTCGACCACTGGCCCGTCTCGACGTAATCGGCGCTTTTTTTCGCGCCAAGCAGATTCATCGGCACGAGCGCGAACTGCGCCTGAGCGCCGCCTTGCAGGAACAGCACCTTGTGAGTGGCCGCGATGCCGAGCAATTCACGCAGATCGGATTCCGCGGCGGCGGCGACCGAAACGAATTGCTTGCTGCGGTGGCTCATCTCCATGATCGACATGCCGCTGCCGTGCCAATCGAGCAGCTCGTCGCGGGCCTGCGCCAATACGTCCTCCGGCATCACAGCCGGTCCTGCGCTGAAATTGAATATTCGTGCCATGACGATGCATCCTACAGTCGGTGGGGTCTCGCCGCTCGGGCGGAGACACTTTCAATGTTAATCGCCGCCGCGGCGGCGTCGAAGGACAACGCAGCAGTCGGACCCGACGTCGGCGCCGATGCGGCAGGTCGGTTCTGCTGCGTCACTCCGACTCGGGTGGCGGCTCCAACGCAGCGTCGGGTACGCCGTCCGGCGCAGCATCGGCCGAGCCGTTCTCATCCTCGGTCTCGAGCAGTTTCTCCAGGCCCGCCAACTTCTCGCCTTCGTCGAGGTGGATCAGGGTCACGCCCTGGGTATTGCGCCCCATCTCGCGAATTTCATGCACGCGGGTGCGGATCAGGACGCCGCCGCTGGTGATCAGTATGATCTCGTCGCTGTCGCTGACGAGCCGGGCGGCCACCACCGGACCGTTGCGCGCGCTCGTTTCGATCGCGATCACACCCTGTGCACCACGGCCGCGGCGCGGATACTCGGCGAGCGGAGTGCGCTTTCCGTAGCCGTTTTCGGTCACGGTCAGGACCGACAACACCTCGTCCCCCGCCGTGATGAGCGCGATCACTTTTTGACCTTCGATCAAGCGCATGCCGCGCACACCGGCGGCCGCCCGACCCATCGGCCGCACTTCGTCCTCGGAAAAGCGCACGGACTTGCCGGCATCGGAGAACAGCATGCAGTCGCGGCTACCGTCGGTGAGTGCAACGCCGATCAGGTAGTCCCCCGCGCCGAGGTCAACCGCGATGATGCCCCGTTGCATCGGGCGCGAGAATGCCGACAGGGCCGTCTTCTTCACCCTGCCCTGGGCGGTGGCCATGAAGACGTAATGCTGATCGTCGAACTGCTTCACCGGCAGGATGGCGGTGATTTTCTCGTTCTCTTCCAGCGTCACCAGGTTGTTGATCGGCTTACCGCGGCTCGAACGGCTGCCTTGCGGAACCTGGTAGACCTTGAGCCAGTACACCCTTCCACGGTTGGAGAAGCACAGGATCGTATCGTGGGTGTTGGCGACAAAAAGGCTGTCGATGAAGTCGTCCTGCTTGGTGGCGGCAGCCTGCTTGCCGCGGCCGCCGCGGCGTTGCGCGCGGTAATCGGCTGCCGGCTGCGCCTTCATGTAGCCCGAGTGCGACAAAGTGACCACGACCTCGGCGGGGGCGATCAGGTCTTCGAGCCGCAAGTCCTCGGCGTGGACGACGATCTCGCTGCGGCGCTCGTCGCCGTACTGCGCTGCGAGCGCGCGCAACTCCTCGCCGATGATCTGGGTGATGCGCTCGGGCCGGGCCAGCACATCGAGCAGATCGGCGATGCGCTCCATCATCTCGCGGTACTCGCCGACGATCCTGTCCTGCTCGAGGCCCGTCAGGCGCTGCAGTTGCATCTCCAGGATGCGTTGCACCTGCGCCTCCGACAGCCGATAACCGTCGGGACCCAGGCCGTACGCCGCATCCAGGTCCTCCGGGCGCGAGGCGTTGACGTCCACGCGAACGAGCATCTGCGCCACCAGCGTGGATGGCCACACGCGCGCCATCAGGGCCTGGCGGGCCTCGGCCGGCGAGGGCGAAGCCTTGATGAGCGCAATCACCTCGTCGACATTGGAGAGCGCGACCGCCAGGCCTTCGAGGATGTGACCGCGTTCGCGCGCCTTGCGCAGCTCGAACACGGTACGCCGCGTGACCACTTCGCGGCGATGACGCAGGAACTCCTCGAGCATCTGCTTCAGATTCAGCAGGCGCGGCTGGCCGTCGACCAGTGCAACCATGTTGACCCCGAAGCTGTCCTGCATCTGGGTCTCCTTGAACAGGTTGTTCAGGATGACCTCGGGCAGCTCGCCGCGGCGCAGTTCGATCACGCCGCGGGTGCCGGATTTGTCGGATTCGTCGCGGATCTCGGCGATGCCTTCCAGACGCTTCTCACGCACCATTTCACCGATGCGGGCAAGCAGCGCTGCCTTGTTCACCTGGTAGGGCAACTCGTCGATGATGATCGCCTGCCTGGCGCCCTTGTCGATGTCCTCGAAGTGGGTACGCGCGCGCATGATGATGCGCCCGCGCCCGGTGCGATAACCCTCGAGAATGCCGGCAGTGCCGTAGACGATGCCCCGGGTCGGAAAATCCGGTCCCTTGATGATCTCGATCAGGTCGTCGATCTCGATCTCCGGCCGTTCCAAGAGCGCAAGGCAGCCATCGATGACTTCCGCGAGGTTGTGCGGAGGGATGTTGGTCGCCATGCCCACGGCGATGCCGGAAGACCCGTTGATGAGCAGGCTCGGCAGCGTGGAGGGAAGAACGGCCGGCTCCAGTTCTTTGCCGTCGTAGTTGGGGACGAAGTCGACGGTCTCGTTGTCGATATCGGCCAGCATCTCCGATGCGATGCGCTCGAGCCGGCACTCGGTGTAGCGGTAGGCCGCGGGCGAATCGCCATCGACCGAGCCGAAGTTGCCCTGCCCGTCCACCAGCGGGTAGCGCATCGAAAAATTCTGCGCCATGCGCACCAGCGCCTCGTAAGTGGCCGAGTCGCCGTGCGGGTGATACTTGCCGAGTACGTCCCCGACAACGCGGGCGCACTTGACATAGGGGCGATTCCAGACGTTGTTCGCCTCATGCATCGCGTACAGGATGCGGCGGTGCACCGGCTTCAAGCCGTCGCGCACGTCCGGCAAAGCGCGGCCCACGATTACGCTCATCGCGTAATCGAGATAGGAGCGGCGCATCTCCTCTTCGAGGCTGACCGGCAGCGTCTCGCGAGCGATTTGTTCCATTTATTGGGGAATCGAAAGCCCTGAAGGCTGAAGGTGAAACCAGTCGAGTTTACCATGCGCAATGTGCTCTCCCGGCCCGCGCCCAGCCACGGTGCGCCCCGAAGTGTGGCAATGACGCAACGTCCGCTCGGCTTTCCCCTATCCCAATGTCCTCGATTGACCGGTTTCCTCGCTCGCTCATGCTACGATCGACCCGAAGTGTTATGACTGACGCTGCAATCGGGCGCTAGTTGGATGCGGCGGCGCACAGGTTTGACTGACGCCGGTGTTGCGCGTATCACGACGAGCGGATCGCGCGGTGTCTCGCGGTGATAGCTTTCCTCGCTAGGTCCGTGCGGCCGGCGCGGACGAGGTGTCGCGGAAACGCGCGAGCGCTGCGGCAACGGCGAAAAATTCTTTTTTTCCTGCTATTTACGCAGTAAAAAAAGGTGATTATGATCGGTGGATGATTGGGTATGCCGGTGTTGATCGCAGATCTGGCCCGGTTGGGGAGCTTCCGTTAATCAAGGAGGAATGAAAGCATGCAATCCATGAATCGAAGGGTGCTCACGGGGTTGGCCGTGGCGGCGGTAATGCTGCCCTCGGCTGTCCTCGCGGCGGACACCAAGAATCAAGGCTACCTGGTCGACGCGATGACCGGCAACATCGTGACCAGCGCAACCACCGGTCTGTGCGTGCGCACCTCCGATTGGACGCCTGCCCGGGCGGTCGCCCAATGCGATCCGGATCTAGTTCGCAAGGCGCCGGCTCCGCCGAAGAAGGCCTTTACGGCGCCGCCGGCGAAGAAACCCGCCGCGAAGCCTAAGCCCAAGCCCAAGAAGCCGGCGATGCTGAATGTGCAGCTGAAGCTCTCCGTGCAGAACTTCACCTTCGACAAGGCCACGATGCGCGACGATCAACGCAAGGAGATCGACAGCTGGATGGCGAAGGCGTGGAAGGGCGTCACGCTGGGTGCGATCATCGTGACGGGCCACACCGATCGCATCGGTTCGAAGGCTTACAACCAGAAGCTGTCCGAAGCGCGCGCGGTGACGGTGAAGGATTACCTCATCAGCAAGGGCGTGAACCAGAAGCTGATCTTCTGGGAAGGCAAGAACTTCGCCCAACCGGTGCCGGTAACCAAGTTCTGCGACAACAAGATGAGCCGCAAGCAACTCATCGAGTGTCTGGCGCCGAACCGCCGCGTCGACATCGAAGCGGTCGGGCAGAAGCCGAAGCCCGCGCCGAAGCCCAAGCCCAAGAAGTAGTCGGCTGAGCGAAAGGTAACAACAGAGCCCTGCGATGCAGGGCTCTTTTTTTTCGCCTTCTCGGATAGTCAGCGTTCGATATTCTTGTTAGTGTCGGCGCAGTGCACGACTTCCCGCGCGCGGTGCCGCAAGTTCGAATGAAATCCATCGATTGTCTGATCGAGGCCCGCTGGATCGTGCCGGTAGAACCGCCCGGTGCGCTGGAGGCGCATGCGCTCGCTCTCCACGAGGGTCGTATCGAAGCCTTACTGCCGGTGAATGAAGCGCGAAAGCGTTTTGCGCCCACCCGCCAGCTGCACCTTGACCGGCACGTCCTCATCCCCGGCCTGGTGAATCTGCACACCCATGCGGCGATGACGCTGCTGCGTGGTATCGCCGACGATATCGCGCTCATGCAATGGCTGCAGCAACACGTCTGGCCGGTGGAGATGCGCGAAGTATCCCCGGCATTCGTCTACGACGGCACCCTGCTCGCCTGCGCCGAGATGCTGCGCGGTGGCATAACACTGTTCAACGATATGTACTTCTTTCCCGAAGCCGCCGCGCGCGCCGCGATCACCGCCGGCATGCGCGCTGCAATCGGGATGATCGTGGTTGATTTCCCATCGCCTTATGGTTCGGATGCAGCCGATTATCTAAGCAAGGGTCTCGACCTTCGTGATGCGCTGCGCAGCCAGCCTTTGTTATCGTTTTGCTTGGCGCCGCATGCGCCGTATTCGGTCGGCGACAAGGCGCTCGCTCAAGTGGCGACGTACGCGAACGAGCTCGATCTGCCGATCCACATGCACGTGCACGAGAGCGCCGACGAGATCGAGCAAGGCATTGCGCGTAATGGCTGCCGCCCGCTCGAGCGCCTGCGCAACCTCGGCCTGATCGGCCCCAATCTGATTGCAGTACATGCCATTCATCTTACGGCCGACGAGATCGCGCTGCTCGCCGCCCACGGCTGCCACGTCGCGCACTGCCCTTCCTCGAACCTCAAGCTCGCAAGCGGCATGGCGCCGGTCGCGCGGCTCGTTGCCGCTGGCGTCAACGTCGGCCTCGGTAGCGACGGAGCGGCCAGCAACAACCGGCTCGACCTGTTCAGCGAGATGCGCGAGGCAGCGCTGCTCGCCAAAGCCGTGGCAAACGATGCGACCGCGGCCTCGGCATTCGAGGTCCTGAAAATGGCGACGTTGAACGGCGCAAGGGCGCTCGGCTTGCACGACACGGTCGGTTCTCTCGTGCCCGGAAAGGCCGCGGACATAGCGGCAGTCGATTTCGGAGTGCCCGAGCTTATGCCATGCTACGATCCGGTTTCGCACCTCGTGTACGCGGCCGGCAGGCACGATGTCAGCCATGTCTGGATAGGGGGCGAGGCCGCGCTGGAGGAAGGCGAGTTGGTGCGCCCGGAGCTGCGTGCCGTGCACAAACTGGCTGCTTCCTGGGAGCTGCGCATCGCACCTCAGGCACGCACCGGCGCGCACCGACCTTGATGCCCTTGCCGCTCAGCATCGATCCGTCATGACCGTCAACGCCGATCCCGCCGAAATCGCCAAGTTCAGCGACCTTGCCCACCGCTGGTGGGACCCGAGCAGCGAGTTCCGCCCGCTGCACGAGATCAATCCACTGCGTTTGGGCTACATCGACCGCGCGGTTAGACTCGCCGGCAAGGAGGTACTGGACATCGGCTGCGGCGGCGGGATCCTCGCCGAGGCGATGGCCGAACGTGGCGCGCGCGTCAGTGGCATCGACCTGTCGGAACGAGCGCTGAGGGTGGCACAACTGCACTTGCACGAAAGCGGCCGTAGTATCGACTACCGCCTGATCTCGGCCGAAGATTGCGCCCAGGAGCAACCGGCTCGGTTCGATATCGTGACCTGCATGGAACTGCTCGAGCACGTCCCCGATCCGCAAAGCACGGTGAGCGCGTGCGCCACGCTGCTGCGTCCCGGCGGGTCGGCATTCTTCTCGACTATTGCCCGCAACCCGAAGGCATACCTATACGCAATCATCGGCGCAGAATACCTGCTCAAGCTGCTCCCGCGCGGCACCCACGACTACGCCAAGTTCATCCGACCCTCGGAGCTCGCCGCGATGTGCCGTCGCGCCGGGCTGGAAGTGAGCGACATGATCGGGATGACGTACAACCCGGCGACGCGCCGCTATGCCCTGGAGCCTGACACGAGCGTCAATTACATCGTGCATTGTCGCCGCGAACAACCGTGAACGATTTCGATCCGGCCCGAACGCAGGCGATCCTGTTCGACTTGGATGGGACCTTCGCCGACACGGCGCCCGACTTGCGCCACGCGCTAAACACCTTGTTGCGCGCGCACGGCAAGGCGCCCCTGCCGTTGGAACAGATCCGCAAGGTGGCTTCGAGCGGCGCGCGCGGCATGCTCGGCGTCGGCTTCGGGATTGCGCCTGGCGATCCGGGTTACGAATCGCTCGCCGCCGAGTTCCTCGGATTGTACGAGCGCGACCTTTGCCGGGAAACGCGACTGTTCCCCGGAATCGAGGCGCTGCTCGACGAGATCGAGACACGAGGATTACGCTGGGGCATCGTGACGAACAAGGCCGAGCGCTTCACGCGCCCCCTCCTGCGGCTTCTGGGGCTGTTCGAGCGTGCGGCTTGTGTCGTGAGCGGAGATTCCACGCCCCACCGCAAGCCGCACCCGGGCCCGCTGCTCGCAGCGGCACGCCTCGCTTGCGTCGATCCGGGCGCGTGCATTTATCTCGGCGACGACGAACGTGACATGATCGCCGGCCGAGCCGCCGGCATGCGCGTCGCGATAGCCGGGTACGGCTATCTTGGCCTGGGCAATCCGCCCGAGCTTTGGCCGGCCGATCTGCGGCTGCAAGAGCCGATCGAACTGCTCGCGGCAATTTCCTAGACACTGTGGTCGTGTTCAGATGAGGCGGCCGGTCTCCGACGACGTAGGTTGCACTCTCGTGCTTGAATCGCTCGTGCCGAGCGCAATCAGCGTCCCTGTTTGACGGATCGATCGCGAGCCGACGACAATAGCGTCCATATCCCAATGTCTCAATTGCTGGCCGGAGGAGAGTCTTCATGCGTCTACGCTCGATGACAGTGACGGTCGCACTCGCGTTTGCCCTGGCCCCCGCTCACGCGCAGCACAATGACAAGAGCACGGTCAAAGCGCAGCACAATGCGACGAGCAAGGCCAAGAGCAAGCGCGTCGTACAGGGCCCGAAGCAGCGACATCAATGCAAGGTCGGCCCGTACGAGAAACAGACCCGGGTGGTGATGGAGACGGTGAACAACAAACCGGTCTACCTTGCTTATTGGAGCAGCAGCGGGCCGTTTCACTGCTCGTTCGAGACCTGGCCGGGTGATGGGCGCGCCCATTGGGTGGACTCAAAAGCCGGCACGGTGATCAACCTGATCAGCGGCAACATGCTGATCGAGCGCAATGGCGGTCAATACCTCATCCACGCTAACGAAGTCGATCGCATGCCTTATTGCGGCACTTCTGGTCTGATCACCGGCGTGCTGACGGTGCCTGTCAAGAAGGGCCCGTGCGATTGGAAGGAGATGAGCGCCGACGATGGTAACGTGCTGAAGCAGAAAGACGCCCCGGCGGACGGGGATCCCCCCCAGGGGCCGCAGGATGCGCCACCGGTGCAAACCGGCCCCTCGGCGGGCGCCAACGACACGGGGCCGCTCAGCAGGGCCGATTAGACTTGAAGTCGGCCGCACCGTCCCGATCTGCGATAATGCCTCGGGCGCGATTAACGCCCAACGAATACCGGGGGCGACCTGGTTTCGACGTGGGTCACGAAGCAGAGCAGTGCATACCGAGGACCAGTCACCTCGCAAAACCACTGGAAAACGCTACAAACGCCAACGACGAGCGTTACGCTCTAGCCGCCTAACACCGGCTAGACGCTGCACTAGTCTGCTGATGGGCTAGGCCGCAAGATCGGGCAAAGCGCAAGCCGAGCCTGGTTGAACGGTGCAGCGTCATTCACATCAGCCTCTCTGCCCGGTCTGGTCGCTTGATCGGGCGGATCCGTCGAAGCGACTGGCCAAGCATCAGCCCGCCGGCCGGCGGACGCGAGGCGAGACCTAAACGGCCAGGCTAAGTATGTAGACCTGCCTGTGGAGGGCTTGCGGACGCGAGTTCGATTCTCGCCGCCTCCACCATTGATACCCCCAGCAACATCCAACGCCGTCCAAGTGACGGCGTTTTTCTTTTGTCGTCAAGATGGTCGCCAAGGCAATCGAGGAGATCTACAAGCACGATGTGCTGGAAACGGCCACGCGCATCCTTCAGCATCTGAACGGGTTCTTTCGCTATGCCCAGGCCAAGGGCCTTTGCCGCGACAATCCAGCCGGGCCGGCGCGGGAAATTCTGCCGCGCAAGAAGGACAACGGACGCACGCCGGCGCTGCTGGATTGGGCATCTCTGGGAGACGTTCTGCGGCGAGCGGAGATGGCCCGGCTATCGCCTTCCGTCCGCATGGCGCATCGCCTGTGCGCCTTCACGGCCGCACGCATCGGCAATGTCGTCAATGCTGAATGGCGCGAGTTCCATCTCGACGACGCGCAGTCCGTCTGGATCATCCCGCGCGCGAAGATGAAGGTTGCCACCCGCGACATCGACCACCACGTTCCCTTGCGCCCGGAAGTCGCGGCTGAGTTGCGCCACTGGCAGCAAATGTTCGGACGCAAAGGTTACGTATTCCCCTCGCCCGCAGGGGGCAAGCACATCGGCCGTGAGTCCATCGAAAAGGTGTACCGCGTGACGCTAGGGCTGGACGGCAAACACTCGCCGCACGGCTGGCGCAGCGCTTTTTCTACCCTGGCTCGCGATCAAGGTTTCCAGCGTGACGTAGTGGAACTGGCTCTCGATCACGCGCACGACAATCAGGTGGCGCGTGCCTACGACCGGGGCGAGCGATTCGCGCAGCGGGTAGAGTTGTTCAACTGGTGGGGCGAGCAGCTCGCAGCAGCACAGCGGGGAGCAAAGGTCATTCCCCTGAAAGCAGCTTGATCTACCAGGCGGCTATTCAGCGCGCTTCAACTTCCCGCATCTCACGCACCAGCGCCTTCGCCAGCTCGTTGACATCCGCCTGCGCGGCGACCTGCGGTGCCGCCAGCCCGCGGATGATCTCCCCCTGCCGCGGACTCTCGACCGACGTATCTGCACGTCAGCGGCGAAAACTCCAACCCCCTGAGCGTACAATCTGCCATCGGCGCATCCTCCGCAATATCGGATTCAAGCACCTGATTAAACGCGGCTCGAACGGATGCGCTGACCTACTTCGATGAAATATTCAGGCTAAAGAGGAATCCGGTGAACACGATCGTCATCGAGCACGTGAAGGTGAGCGAGCTGCCCGAGGCTTGGCGTGAGAAGCTTGCCGCCAACGTGGAGGCGCGCGTCACCGTGCGCATCGAGGCGGAAACGATGTCCGCTAAGGAGCAATCAGCCGAGGAATTCGTCACCGACGATCCCGCCTTCGGCATCTGGCGTGACCGCGAGGACATGACCGATGTCGAGGCTTACGTGCGCAAGCTACGCGCGCCGCGCTACACCCGCGATTGACCCATCTCAGCGATGCTGGTCGACACCGATGTGCTGATCTGGCAGCCGCTCCACTTCTGCCCTGGCGCTGATAAGCGAGCCGGTCGAATACCCCCGAACGGCGTCGATTAAAGACACCGTTCGCAGCCCCTTCTTCCAAGAAATCATCACCAGCTTTGTCATAAGCCAGTCTCGACTATGATGGGACGGGGAACATGACCCGGATTTGCGCCAGTCGTCCTCCTCCCTCCCTCAATTGCGTATTCCGCACCAATCTGACCGCGGTTTCCGATTGTTTCTGACCGCTCTTTCCGATCGAATCTGACCAAGGATTCCGATCGTTTCTGACCGTGGATTCCGATCGAATCTGACCGACCGCAAGCGGTCGACTTGAACTTCCTGGCTCAGCGCTGGATTTCCATTTACGGCGGGGTGCGCGTTCCGGCTCATGGCGGACACGATTCCGGCCGGATGGCGGACAGCGTTGCGGCGTCATGGCGGACGGCATTCCGATCTGATGGCGGACACTTTGGAGGTCGATCCGGAATGCTGTCCGCCATTGCCGGAATGCGCACACCCAGCGAGGCGTAGAGGAAAGATCGCGTGCGCTGGGTGTACTCCCTTCCCAGCGCCTTCTCCTTGTTGATCCAAACCGGCACGTGAAAAGGTTGCGTGGGAGGATTGTGCTTCTTCAGGTCCTCCAAGAGCGCCCTTTGCCGGTTGTCGATCTTTGGGGAAGACCGGTGGCTGACCAATGCAACCGATCTCTTGTCGGCTATAGCCTCTTGGATTGCACCGCCGAGAGAATCGAGCCCACCCGAAAACATGACGACTTCTTCTGGCTGGAAGCCGGTTGCGCCGCCATCACCGAAATCGAGGTACTGCGCTACGGGCGGTGTCTTGGCCAGTCTTTTGAATGTGAACCGTCAGGTTCCCCTTTGGCGAGTTCCGCACGGAGTTTCTTCAGCGCGACATGGACAAACCCCGCCGCCTTCGCCTGAGTGATTCCACCTTCGAAATTGGTCTTGGAGAACCAGCCCCCCGAAAACTCCTCGATGATGCGAGACGCCTGCCGGCAGTAGAGATCCAGCCCCTGGTTGAAATCCGCGTGTCGGTCGATGTTTGAGAAACGGCCATCTCCACCGACGTAGTTGGAGAGTTCACGACTGAGGAAATAGGTAAGGTATTTCCTCGAGAGGCGTGTGAAGAATTCCTTGGCGAGCGTGCTGAACTGCTTGGTGGTGGAAAAGGCTTTGTTCTCCAACAACACCGTTGGATGATAGTGAATCTTGCTGTACAGTGCAGTATATTCGCATTACATCCGCTGTATTAGGGGAGCTCCATGCCCACCGGCAAGACCAGCACGTTGACGTTTCGTATCGCCCCATTGCTGAAGGATGCGTTACGCACGGCCGCCGAGCGAGAGCACCGCTCCATAGCGAACATGGTGGAAGTGATGATTATGGATTACTGCAGGCAGAACGAAATCGCGATCCCGGAGCAGTCAGGGTCGCTTCCGGCCCTAATGGGCAAACCGAAGCGTCGGCGCGGCAAGAATCAGTGATGGCGCCCGGCAATACACCACCCTGTTTCGTGATCTCACCAAATTCACCTGGAATTAGCTTTTCCAGAATGGTGATGACAATCGGCAACGACTCGACTCGTCCACAATCTGGCGAGATTACCCGATGAGCACGGTTGAATCGCTGAATCCCGGACAGATCCTGATCGGCCCCCTTTTCAACGAACCCATGCGCGTCGAAACCGTTCAGCCGAACGGTGGCGAGAGCGTTGTGGTCGGTCTGGTCGGTACGCAATCTGAACGGTTCCGCAAGGTGACCTTGAATGCCGCAGACCTTGCGCAGCTCACGGTCGTTGAGGCGCAGCATTCCTTCGATGGCGATGGGCGCCTTCTCAGGCTAGGGCTTCAAGCCTATGCACTCGGCATCGCCTACGAGTTTGATCCCTACTTCGGTCTTTCGATCTCGCGCGTTGATCCGCTTCCACATCAGCTCGAAGCGATTTACGACTATCTCCTCAAGCTGGCGCGGGTTAGGTTCTTGCTCGCTGATGACGCCGGTGCTGGCAAGACGATCATGTCCGGCCTACTCATCCGCGAGCTGGAGCTGCGCGGCCTGGCCGAGCGGATCC
>WYBJ01000215.1 GCA_011525945.1 Burkholderiaceae bacterium
CAACCCCTCTCCCGGTGGGAGAGGGGAGCGTTGTGTGCCCGCGCGGCGGGCAGGTTCCTGGGTAGGGGCCGGGGGTGAGGGAAGAGACTGCACGACACAGGTCCAGGGCGCGAGCCGCGACATATTTGTCGCACCGTCACTCAGCGCTCCCCTCTCCCCCCGGGAGAGGGGCCGGGGGTGAGGGAAGAGACTGCACGACACAGGTCCAGGGCGCAAGCCGTGACATATTTGTCGCACCGTCTCTCCCGGCGGGAGACGGAAGACAACCATAATGCTTTCGTACAACGGCGAGATCGAAGGAGACGCACTCATGAGTGAAACCGTCACACAGACCGGCCAGGGGGCGATTCCTTCCGGGGTCGCGGCGCGGCAGCCCGCAACGACGCCGCGCGCGCTGCGCGACATCCTGTGCCTAGACGATTTCGAGGCGCCCGCGCGCCGACTGCTGCCGCGTCCCATCTTCGGCTTCATCGAAGGCGGCGTCGAAACCAATACCTCGCGCGAGGGCAATCGCGCCGCCTTCGGCGAAATCGCATTCCTGCCGCGCGTGCTGGTCAACACGCGCGCCCGCCAGCAGAAGACCACACTGCTTGGGCGCACGTACGACCTGCCGTTCGGTTTTCCGCCGATGGGCGGCACGGCGCTCGTCGCCTACATGGGTGACATCGTGCTCGCCAAGGTCGCAGCCGAGCTCAATACGGTGATGATTCAAAGCGGCGCCTCGCTCACCACGTTGGAGAAGGTGCGGGAAGTGGGGCCGACGGCCTGGTTTCAGGCTTACCTCCCGGGTGAGCCCGAGATCATCACGCCGCTGGTCACGCGGGCACAGCGCGCCGGTTTCGAAACACTCGTGCTCACGGTGGATGTACAGGTGTCGGCGAACCGCGAGAACAACGTGCGCAGCGGCTTCAGCTCGCCGCTCAAGCCCACGCCGCGTCTGGCATGGGATTGCGCGCTGCGGCCGCGCTGGCTTATCGGCACCTTCGGTCGCACGCTCGTCAAGCACGGCATGCCGCACCTCGAGAACCTCGGCTATCCGCGCCTGCCGGTCGTCGCCAACGTCGAACGCCACGGCCGTTCGCGCGACGGGCTCGCTTGGGAGCATGTCGAACTGATGCGCAGAATCTGGAAGGGGAAGCTCGTGCTCAAGGGCGTGCTCTCGCCCCAGGATGTGCGCATCGCGCGCGAGAGCGGCGTGGACGGCATCCTGGTGTCGAACCACGGCGGGCGCCAGCTCGACGGCACGGTGGCCCCGCTACGCATGCTACCCGCGGTAGTGGCCGAGGCTGGTGACATGGCGATCATGATGGACAGCGGCATCCGCCGCGGTTCAGACCTGCTCAAGGCATTGGCGCTGGGCGCGCATTTCGTGTTCATTGGCCGGCCTTTCCTCTACGCAGCGGCGATTGCGGGTGAGGACGGGGTGCACCACGCGGTGCGCTTGCTGCGCGAAGAGATCAGCCGCAACATGGCCATGCTGGGCATTACGTCGCCGGCGCAGATGACGCGGGAATACTTGGTCGACAGCCGCGGGCCGATCTAAGCGGCTCGATAGCCGGCTCGACGTGCGGCGCCGGTCGCGCTCAGCACGGGCATCGCTCGTCGTCGAACGGGACGAGATGCGCGACCGCCTTCTCGATCGCTTGTGTCAGGCGGCGCGACAGCGTCGTATGCGCAGGCCGACCCTGGGCATCGCTCAATCGAGCCGCAGCCCCGCGGCCTTGACCGCTCTGCCGACACGCTGGAAATCGCGCTCGATGTAGGCGGCGAATTCCTCCGGTGTCGTGGTGTGCAGATCCGCACCGAGCGCCTTCATGCGCTCGATAACATCGGGAAGCTTCGCGGCGCGCACCGTTTCGGCGTGCACGCGATCGACGATGGCGCGTGGCGTGCCGGCCGGTGCGACCAGACCGTACCAGGTGTTCATCTCGTAGCCCGGGTAGCCGGCTTCGGCTACGGTCGGGATTTCGGGCCAGGTCGGGTGGCGTTTCGCGGTGGCGATGCCGAGCACTTTCATCTTGTGGTTCTTCACGTACGTCGCGATCGAGGTCATCGTCGCCAGATACAACGGGATCTGGCCGCCGAGGAGATCGGTGATCACGAGCGCCGCGCCCTTGTACGGCACGTGCACCATCCTGGTTCCGGTCATGGTGTCGAATAGCACGCCGGCCAGGTGGCCGCTGGAACCGATGCCCGAGGTGCCGTAGCTCAGCTCGCCCGGGCGCGCCTTGGCCAAGGCGACCAGTTCCTTGATCGAACTGGCGGGTAGCGACGGGTGCGAGGCGAACGCGTACGGCAGCAGCGTCGCCATGCTGATCAGTTGGAAGCTCTTGCGTGCGTCGTACGGCAGCTTGCGGTAGAGGAGTGCGTTGTTGACCTGGGTCGCCGCGGTCGTGAGGAACAAGGTGTAGCCGTCGGGCGCCGACCTGGCCGTGAGCTCGGCGGCGATGATCGTGTTTGCACCCGGGCGATTGTCGACGATCACCTGCTGACCCCATGCTTCGGTGAACTTGGCGGCGAAGGTGCGCCCGACCGCGTCGGTTGCGCCACCGGGCGGGAACGGGATGATGAGCCGCACGGGTCGAACGGGATAGCTTTGACCCTGCGCCGGCCACGCGCACATGCCAAGGGCGATTGCGATGCTGGCGCACGTGGCCCGAATCGGCAGCGCGGCCGGATCCGGCATCGAGTCTCGAATCTTCATCACAGTCCTCCTCCGACTGGCGAATTATGGCCAGCATCGACTCCGAATGACAATCCGGAGCAAGCGCAGGTGCGCTGCCCAAGGCGGGACGCGCGAACGCGCTCGACCGCCTGCTGTGCGGGGTGATCGAATTGCAGGCGTAGGAGCAGGCTGCCGAGCGCCAGGTGTTGTCAGTTGCCGCCGCGCGCGACAAGCTCGTAGACGAGCCAGTCGTCCTGTTCGTAGCGAGGCAGGATATCGTCGCGGCTATGGTCGTCACCGCCGCGCGTCTTAACGAAGAAAGGGCGCTCGATGCGGGCGAGCTTCAGGTACTGGGAGGTCGTCTCGCGCCGGACGACGTGCTGCAGGTCGGGCGCGTACCAGTCGGTTTCCTGTATGACGCTTTGGCCGCGATCGCCAAGCCGGAAGAAGTCGAGGTAGACCATCCTCTGTACCTTGAGCGTATCGAACTCGCCTGCAGGCACCTTGATGCGCTCCCAGCCGAGCACGCGACCCTGAAGGCGCAGCGGGAAGCTGCGCCCGTCGGCCGGGTCGGTAGCCGTCGATCGCGCCGTCCACGACTTCCCGGCGAACAGCGGAAAATCGAACGCGCGATACGCCGGGCGGTAGGTGAACGTCTGCATGTTGGTTGCCGGTCGCCGCAGCCAGTTGCCCTCCCGGGTATAGAGGTCGACGCTTTCTTGGCCGCCGCTTTGCACATCCACGGTCACGACATCGCCTGCGACGCCACGCACCCGATAGTCGACCGTGCCGCGTGCAATCTTCGTGAAACCGTCGCTGATCGCGTAGCGCCACGTACTGCCGGCGCGCCAGTCGGGCGCTGCGACCTGTGCCGCCCGACCGGGGGGCGGCGTCTGGGGCAGGTTCGCGGCACAGGCCGCGAGCAGCAGCAGCGAGCCGGCAGCAAGGCGTGAGCACGTCATGTCGTCCTCCGATTCTGGCTTGCGCGCAGGCGCCGGTGCCGCGGCAAGGCCGGCTGCCAGAGCCTACAAAGCCTTCTTGCTCGCCGGCTGCGGCATCGATTCGATCTTGCGCGCGAGATCGCGTATGAAGGCCGACTGCTGCTCGACGAAACGGGCGAACTCGCGCGGCGCCATGCCGACCGCCTCCAGCCCCTGCGCATCGAATTGCCGCCGGATCTCGGGATCGGCGAGCGCGCTTACGAACTCGGCATGCAACCGGGTCATGAGACCGGGCGCCGCCCCGGCCGGGAGCCAGAGCCCGAACCAGTTGATGATGTTGTATCCCGCGAGCCCGGCTTCCTGCATGGTCGGCACCTCGGGTAAACCTTTCCAGCGTTTTGCGCCCGTGAGCGCGAGCGCGCGCAGGCGGCCGGCATGGACGTGCGTAACCGCGACATTGGTGCCGATGAAGAGCATGTCGACGCGCCCCGCCAGCACATCGCCCACCGCGGTCGCGGTGCCCTTGTATGGCACGGCGACGATGTCGACGCCCGCCATCGCCTTCATGACCTCGGCCGGTATGTGACTCGCCGTGCCGAGCCCGGCGTTGGCGTAGTTGAGCTTGCCCGGCTCGCGGCGCGCGATCGCGATCAGTTCCTGCACGGTCTTCGCGGGCGAAGTCGGCGGCACGACCAGCGCCTGGCCGAAATTCTGCGCCACCAGCGAGACGTGCGAGAAATCGCGCACCGGATCGAACGGGACGTTCTTGTTGAAGGGTGGCGTGTTGGTGTGCGAGGCGGTGGTGAAAAGCCAAGTGTAGCCGTCGGGTGCTGCGCGAGCGACCGTTGCCGAGCCGACTACGCCGCCCGCACCGGCACGGTTGTCGATCACCACCGGCTGGCCGAGCGACGCGGCAAGATGCGGGGCGAGCATGCGCAGGATGAGATCGGGTGGCCCGCCCGCAGGGGAAGGCACCACGGCGCGAATAGGCCGCTGGGGATAATCGCCTGCATCGGCCGCGGCGGCACCGCCGGCCGGCAAGGTCAGGGCCGATCCGAGCAAGCACGCGAGCGATACGACGGTGGTGTCGGACATCCAGCCGGATCGCGCGCGTGTACGGACGCATTGCGTGGCGAGCACGCAGGAGATGCGTTTGTATCGGGCTGACTTATTCATGAGGCGATTCCATGGTTGCGTTCGGTCGATGGTAGCAGCGTCGTCACGCGCAAGGAATGCGTTCGCCCAGGCCCTGCAGGCCGTAGAACGCCAGCACCTGCTCGTAGCGCTGCGGGTCGGGTGCGGCATGGAAACAGCCGTGCCGGCTCGGCTTCATGCCGCTCATGCGCTGCAGGTCGACCAGCATTTCGGCGAACTTGAAGGTGGCCGCAATGCCGTCGATCACGGTCGCGCCCGCGATCTGACGCACGCCCGCACCGGTCAGAAGCAGGTGGAGCGGCAGTTCCCCCGGCACGATCACGTCGGCGCCCGTTTCTCGCACGAGCTTCTCGCCCTGCGCGACGATACGCTCGATCACGCCGTCGCGCCTGGATGCATCCACGTGCGCCGCGAGCACATCCTGGACGCTCACTCCGGCATGCTCGATGCCGGCGAAGCGTTCGCGCAATCCCCAGGCCTTGAGTTGTTCCGGCCAGAAATCGAGCCGCTCCTTGATGAAGAACAGCATCCCGCAGCGGCGCCCGTAGAGCCCCGCCAGGTTGAAAGCCGCTTCGCCATAGCCGACCACCGGAATATCCACCACGGTGCGTATCTCGCACGCCATCGGCCCGGCGATGCTCGCCAGCACCATGGCATCGAACCCCTGTTATTTCCGGCGGCACCGGTTCTGTTGGCAGGATGCGATGCTCAACGGCCGCGCGCGCGCGCTTGCGCCCACTCGCGCAGTATGTGCCGCTGCAGCTTCGCGCCGTGCGCCGCCGTGTGGTAGGGCAGGGCATCGACCACGTACACCGCGCGCGGCACCTTGAAGTTCGCGAGCTGCTCGCGGCACGAGGCGATCCATGTTTCGGGCGTCGCGCGCGCACCCGGCTTGAGTTGCACGAACGCGACCGGCGCTTCGCCCAGACGCGCATCCGGCGCGCCGGTCACGGCGACGTCGAGGATGTCGGGCAGCGTACGCAGGACGCTCTCGACTTCCTGCGGCGCCACGTTGAAGCCGCCGACCTTGAGCATGTCCTTCAGCCGCCCGACGTAGAAGATGAGACCGTCGCGCGTTCCTACGCCGAGGTCGCCCGAGTGAAACCAGCCGTCACGGAATGCCGCCGCGGTCGCTTGCGGGTCGTTGTAATAACCGCGCATCACGGTCGGCCCGCGCACGATGATCTCGCCTTCCTCGCCGGGCGCGCGTTCGACGCCGGTTTGCGGATCGACCACCCGGACCTCGACCTCGGGTGCTACGCGCCCGCCGGGCTTCACGCACGCCTCGAACCGATCGTCGAGGTGGCTGCGCAGAATCATCGGATTGGTCTCGGTCATGCCATAGGGGTGGGTGAAGCGACGGATGCCCAACGCGCTTGCCATCGCCCGCGCAAGCGCCTCGTCCACGCCGGCGGTGAACGCGATGGTCGCGCGCCGTTCGGGCTGCGCGCCGGCTTTGCGTTGCCCCTGCACGGCGACCATCTCACGGATGTGCACGTCGACCCCGTGGACCACGCCGCAACGCTCCGCCGCCAGCAGATCGCACGCCTCGTGCGCGCGGAACGCATCCTGGAACTCCAGCGCGGCGCCCGCGCCGAGCGTCGAGAGCACCTTGTTCGCGCCGCCCGAGATGCCGAAGAAGGGGTAGAGCGTGAGGACGCTCTCACCGGGCCGCAGCTCGAGCAAGTTGCCGGCGCGCACCGAGTGCGCCAGCAGATTCGCATGCGTAAGCGGCACGCCCTTGGGAAACGAGGTCGTGCCCGAGGTGTAGAACAGGAGCGCGCTCGTTTGCGCATCGTCCGCGCGCGGCGGTGCGCCGCGTTCGGCCACGAGCTTGCGTCCGAGCAGGAGCAAACGATCGGTATCGAGTGCATCGCGGTGCGGTGCGTCGCGCACGCCGATGAGCGTATCGAGATGCGGTAGGCGGCTGCGTACGGCGGCGATGGTCGCCGTATAGTCGTGGCCGAGATAGCGGCCCATGGCGATGAGGGCGCGGGCGCCGGAGTGGCCCAGGACGTGCTCGAGCTCGCGGCTGCGAAAGCGCGTGTTGATCGGCACGAACACCGCTCCCAGACGCGTGACAGCGAAGAGGTACAGCACCCACTCGGGCACGCTGGAGAGCATCACACCGACGCGCTCGCCCGCGCCGATACCGGTATCCATCAGCGCCCATTGCAGCCCCTGCAAGCGCCCGAGCGGCCGACGGAACTGGCGCCGCACCCGCAGGTGGGTCACTGCGCAATCGAACGCGCACTGCGCAAGCCCCAGACAGTGGGCTGCAACGCCGATGCGTGCCTCGCCGATGGCCGCCAGCGCGAGGCGCAGCCCATCGCCCGGCTTGCCCAGCACGTTGGTAGCGGGTACGAAGGCGTCGGCGAATACGAGCTCCGCGCGGCCGATGCCGGCCTGCCCCAGAGCACGCTCGAGCGCCACGCCGGCGCCGAATGTGGTCAAGGAAGGTGCCGCCGACAGATGCATATGCGTGCTGGCAAAGCCCGCACCGATGACTTCCACACTGCGCTCGGCACGCCGATCGGCGGCCATGACTACGACCGCGCCACCGCCGTCCGATACGGGCGCACAGTCGAGCAGGCGCAGCGGCTCGGCGATCATGCGGCTGGCGAAGTAGGCAGCCCGATCGATCGCAGTTCGGTAGTGCGCATTCGGGTGGCGCGCCGCCGCGGCCCGGTTTTGTATCGCAACCGCCGCCAGCTGCTCGGCGCTCGTGCCGTAACGTTCGAGCGCAGCATGCGGGCACTGACGCGTCGCCGCCAGTTCGTTCAGCGCAGTGCGCAGATCGTCGCGCGAAGCGGACAGCGCGCGTACGACACGGCCTTGCGCAGCACCGCTTACCAGCGTCAGAACGGGGCCGAAATCGCGGTCGTCCTCGATTGTGGCATGTACCAGGATGTCATTGGCGGGCGCGCGCAATTCCTCGCCTGGCGCGCGCTGCGGCACATCCGAGGCACTGGCAGTACGCTTCCGGGGAACGCGAGCGCCGGGGTGCGGGTATGCATTGTCCGTGTCGGAGCACGATGAGAACCGTGTACCCGCCGCCCGTGCAATCTTGCCCAGCGCCCTCAGGCACAGTGCCGGATCTGCCAGCACCGCGATACCGCCGGCGCGCAATGCATCGTGTATGTGCGGCTCGAGCGGCACACCGCACGATACGATCAACGCCTTCCCGCTCACGTGCGCGAAGTCGATCAGGGCCGGATAGTAGCGATCCACGATCGGCCGTCCGAAAACCAGCCAGACATCGATGCCGTCATGCGCGCGCAGCGCGTGCAGCGTGCCGTGCAGGATTTCGGCGCGGGACACGACATCGGCCGACAGGTCGACCGGATTGAGCGTCGAGCCGTATTCGGGTATCGCGCGATCGAGAGCTTGCTGCAGGGCGTGCGGCAGCTGCGGCAGCTCGAGCCCGGCGTCGACGACGTGATCGGCGATGAGCGAGCACGCACCGCCCGAGGCGGAGAGGATGCCCACGCGCGGCCCGAGGCGCGCACCTGTACTCGTCAGCAGAACCATCGCATACGAAAGCTCGGCGAGCGAGGCGACATCGATCGCGCCGATCTGGCGCAAGATCCCGGCATACACGTCGAACGCTGCGGGATGCTTGCCGGTGTGGGCTTGAGTCGAACGCGCCGACTCCGGGTGGCCGCCGGCGCGCAGAACGACGACGTGCTTCCCGCGCCGGCGCGCATCGGCTACCGCAGCCATGAAGCGGCGGCCGCTGCGTACGCCTTCGAATGCGACCGCCACGGGCACGACGCACACGACGAGATCGACTGTTTCCGGTAGGGCTTCGACCGAGGCGTAGCACGCGAGCTCGCCGATCGACTGGTAGCGCGGATTGACGGGGTAGATGCGTCCGGCATAGCCGCTCGCGGCGAGGAAGCCGATGATCGTACCCGCGATCTTCTTCGGTTCGGCCGACGCTCCGACGATGGCGACCGACCTGGGCTCCAGCAGCGAGCGCAAATCCATGTCGGTTGCGATTGCTAATCAAGTAATCCCATGAAGGCTAGGGTGCGGGCCGCGATGTGAGCGGCATGGCTCCAGGTCACGCAGAAGCGCGCGCCGGCGATGACCTCGACGGTGGCGTCTTGCGCATGCGATGCAAGCGCATCCAGATCCTTACGATAGTGGAACTGCTCGCCCATGATGAAGTGCACGGGCGCGCGCACCGCGGGCAGGCGTGCCAGCAGATCGTAGGCGCCAAGCGCCTGCAGTGGCTGCCAGCGGTTGCGCCCGGCCTGCATCTGGGCGACGTTGATCCGATCCATCCACGACTGGTCGGCGTTCACCGGTGCGTGTGCGGGGTCCTGCTCGAGCACGAACTCGAGCGTGCGCGTGAGCGGAAATCCGCTCGCGTCGGCCGGGCGCAGGCGATCGCGTAACGGCGCGTGCGCGCGTTCATGCACGGTCTTGTCCGGGTAGTGGGGACAGTTCACCAGGATCGCGCGGTCTACGCGATCCGGATGCGCAGCGGCGAGCTCGGCCGAGACGAAGGCGCCAGTCGCTTCACCCAGCGCGCAAGCGCGCTCGATGCCGAGATGATCCATGACCGCCGCGACGCACGCGGCATAGTCGCCGATCGAGGGCTGCACGGCGACGTGATCGGACATGCCGCAGCTCGGATAGTCGATCGCAATTGCCTGCACCTTCGGCGCGAGCGCCTCGATCATTTCGAGCATGAGCGCCGAGGACTGCTGGCTGATGTGGCTGATCACGACCGCGCGCGCGCGCGCGTCGCCGCCGCGGCGAAAATGGATGTAACCGTACCGTGTGGCGACCAGACCCCGTTGCATCACGCATGCCCTGGGTTGCGTAATTGCCGGCAGGTTATCAAAGAAGGTTGGCCGGTGGAAATGTAACGATCGGCTCCAAGGCGGCCGCATCCCGGCGTATCCTTGGGGGCGCGCACGACGGCGCAGGCTACGGAGGAGTAACGATGGACAAGCGCGCAGCGATGCTGAGGAGTTGTCTTGTTGCGACGGCGCTGGTGCTGCCCGCCGTTGTCTATGGGCAGCAGACGTATCCGAGCCGGCCCGTGCGGATCATCACGCCGTACGAACCGGGCGGTAGCAGCACCATCGTGTCGCGTCTGGTGGGCGCGAAGCTGGCGGAACTGTGGGGGCACTCGGTCGTGATCGACAATCGGCCGGGCGGAAACACGACTATCGGCACCTCGGCCGGAGCGCGCGCCAATCCGGATGGCTACACCCTCACGTTCGCCAACACGACGTTCGCCCTCAATCACCTGCTCATTCGCAAGCTGCCTTACAACTCGCTGAAGGATTTTGCGCCGGTCGCCAACATCTACAACAACGAGACGCTGCTTGCCGTGCATCCGTCAGTGCCGGCGAACACTCTGAACGAGTTCATCGCCTATGCGAAATCGCGTCCCGGTGAGCTCAACCACGGTTCCTCGGGCGTCGGCGGGCTGACCGAGCTGCGCTCGGCCATGTTCCGCCTGCTGACCGGCACCGACTTTCAGAATATCGCCTACAAGGGCAGCGGTGGGGTCGCTACGGCGCTGCTCGGCGCCCACGTCCAGTTCGGGATGGTGCCCCCCATCACGGTCGCTGCCTACATCAATTCGGGCAAGCTCAGAGGGCTCGCGGTCACGGGTAGCAAGCGGGTACGGGCGCTGCCGCAGGTTCCGACGTTTGCCGAGGCGGGGCTAGCGGCCTACAACGTCACGTCATGGAACGGTCTGCTCATGCCGGCCGCCACGCCGAAAGCCATCGTCGACAAGGTGTCGGCGGATATCGCCAAGGTTCTGGCGATGCCCGACATCCACGACAAGCTCTCGAATCAGGGTTCGGAGCCCGCGTACGCCGATCCCGAAGAATTCGCGAAAATCATTCGCAGCGACGTCGAGCGCTTCGCGAAGGTGATCAAGGAAGCGCGCATCCCGATGGTGGACTGATTCGCTTCAGCGCACGCTGTTCCACGGCTCGGGTCGCGCCGGATCGATCTCGTAGGCCGCTATTGCTGCGGCGACCCGGTCGCGTCCGATGCTGCCTTCGTCGGCCAGGGCCGACAGCGCTGCTACGACGATGCTGTGCCGATCGACCTCGAAGAAGCGGCGCAGCGCGGCGCGGGTGTCGCTGCGACCGTAGCCGTCGGTGCCGAGCGCAACGTAGCGCCGCGGCACCCAAGGGCGGATCAGATCCGCGACCGCGGCGACGTAATCGGATGCGGCGACGATCGGTCCGCGCGTGGGCGCGAGGCAGCGCGCGAGGTAGCTTTCGCGCGTCGAATGCGGGTCGAGGCGTCGCGCGCGCGCTGCGGCTGCCCCGTCGCGACGCAGCTCGGTGAAGCTCGTCACGCTCCAAACCGGCGCGGCGACGCCCCAGTCGCGCTCGAGCAACTCGGCGGCGGCAAGCGATTCGCGCAGGATCGGCCCGCTGCCGAGTAGCTGTACGATCGGCCCCAGGGGCTCGTTGTCCAGCGCCGGCGGCCGCAGCAGGTATATGCCTTTGCGGATGCCATCTTCCGCGCCCGCAGGCAAGCGCGGCTGGGCGTAGTTCTCGTTCGCCACCGTCACGTAGTAGAAGACATCTTCCTGCGCGCAGAGCATACGCCGCATCCCGTCGTGCACGATGACGGCGAGCTCGTAGCCGTAACAGGGATCGTAGGCGACGCAATTCGGGATCGTGGACGCGATCAGCTGGCTCGATCCGTCCTGGTGCTGCAGACCTTCGCCGGCGAGCGTCGTGCGCCCGGCCGTTGCGCCGATGAGAAAGCCACGCGCGCGTGAGTCGCCCGCCTGCCAGGCCAGGTCGCCGATGCGCTGGAAGCCGAACATGGAATAGAAGATATAGAACGGCAGCATGGGCGCGCCGTGCGCGCTGTAGCTGGTGGCGGCGGCGATCCACGACGCCATGGCGCCTGCCTCGGTAATGCCTTCTTCCAGGATCTGGCCGTCGCGCGCCTCACGGTAGTACAGTAGCTCATCGTGGTCCTCGGGCTCGTAGAGCTGGCCGAGCGAGGAATAGATGCCGATCTGGCGGAACAACGACTGCATGCCGAAGGTGCGCGCCTCGTCGGCGACGATCGGGACGATACGCTTGCCGAGCGTTGCATCGCGCAGCAGTTGCGACAGGATATTGACGAACACCGTCGTGGTCGATTGGCTGCGATCCGCCGAGCGCCCGAGCATCGCGGCGAACGCGGCCAGATCCGGCACACCGAGCTCGGGCCCGCGCGCGATGCGATTGGGCAGATAGCCGCCCAGCGCCTGCCGGCGCGCATGCAGGTAGCGCATCTCCTGCGACTCGGGAGGCGGGCGATGAAACGAAGCGGTCGTGACCTGATCGTCGGCGAGCGCGAGCGCGAAGCGGTCGCGAAACTCCTTCAGCGCCTCGGCGTCGAGCTTTTTCTGCTGGTGTGTGGTCATGCGGCCCTGGCCAGCGTGACCCATGCCGTAGCCCTTCTTGGTTTGCGCCAGGATCACTGTCGGCTGGCCGCGGTGCGAGACGGCCGCATGATAGGCCGCGTAGATCTTGACCGGGTCGTGGCCGCCGCGGCGCAGGCGATCGATGTCGTCGTCCGACATGTGCGCAACGATTGCTTTGAGCTCCGGATACTTGTTGAAGAAATTCTCGCGATTGAAGCGCCCGTCGGTGGCGGCATATTTCTGGAACTCGCCGTCCACCGTCTCGTGCAGACGCTTCAGGATGACCTGCTCGCGGTCGCGTGCGAACAGGGGATCCCAGTCCGAGCCCCACAGCACCTTGATGACGTTCCAGCCGGCGCCGGCGAACAGTCCCTCCAGTTCCTGCACGATGGAGCCATTGCCGCGCACCGGCCCGTCGAGCCGTTGCAGGTTGCAGTTGACGACGAAGATCAGGTTGTCGAGCCCTTCGCGCGCCGCGAGCGAGAGACCTGCGAGCGCTTCGGGCTCGTCCATCTCGCCGTCGCCAACGAATGCCCACACCTTACGTGCGGACGTGTCGAGCAGGCCGCGGTCGGCGAGATAGCGCATGAAGCGGGCCTGGTAGATTGCGCTGATCGGGCCAAGTCCCATCGAGCCGGTGGGGAACTGCCAGAAGCCGGGCATGAGGTACGGGTGGCAGTACGAGCTCAGCCCCTTGCCGCCGGTCTCTTGCCGGTAGTGGGCGAGTTGCTCCTCGGTGAGCCGCCCTTCGAGGTAGGCGCGCGCATACACGCCCGGCGCCGAGTGTGGCTGGAAGTACACGAGGTCGCCCGACTGGCCGGCGCGGAAGAAGTGATTGAAGCCGACTTCGAACAGGTCGGCGGCGGACGCGTAGCTTGCGATGTGACCGCCCAGCTCCGCGTGCGCCAGGTTCGCCCGCACCACCATCGCCAGCGCGTTCCAGCGCACCAGACCGATCAGGCGCTGCTCGATCTCCATCTGTCCCGGGTACTGCGGCTGCTCGGCGAGCGCGATGGTATTGCAGTAGGGCGTGTTGAACACCGGCGGCAGCTTCACGCCCTTGGCGCGCGCCCGGTCGAGCAGCGAGCGCAGAATGAAGGTCGCGCGCTCGGGGCCTTCGGCGGCGATCATCGCTTCGAACGCATCCAGCCATTCGCGCGTCTCGCCCGGGTCGGGGTCGGCAGGAATCACGCGCCAGAATGCGGAGGCAATCTCGGACAGGTCGGTCATGGCAGTTGTCTCTTCGTCGCAGCTCGGATGCCGCACATGATATTGCGACGGCGGCGGCAGGTGATTGCGAAAGCGAGCGTGAAAAACGGCTGCGGCAGCATACAATGCCGGACCGCATTCATTGATAGGCCGGATATGCCGTCAGAGACGCTCGATACGATCGACTGGAACATCCTGCGCCGGCTGCAGGAAGACGCGCGCGCGAGCAATGTCGAGCTCGCGCGCGCCGTGCACCTGTCGCCATCGCCGTGTCTCGCGCGCGTGCGCCGGCTGGAAGAACGCGGTTACATCAAGCGTTACGTCACGCTGCTCGACGCGCTTGCGCTCGGGCTCACGGTGTCGGTGTTCATCCAGGTCCGCCTCGAGCGCCAGGTCGAATCCGCGCTGGAAGTGTTCGAACGCGAGATCGCCGCGCGCCCCGAGGTCATGGAATGCTACCTGATGACGGGGGATTCGGATTACCTGCTGCGCGTGGTGGTCTGCGACGTGCAGGCGCTGGAACGTTTCATCGTCGACTTCCTGTCGCGCATACCGGGCGTGGACAACATCAAGTCGAGCTTCGCGCTCAAGCAGGTGAAGTACCAGACGGCGCTGCCGCTGCCGGGGAGCAAGCGTATGCAGCCCGCGCGTACACGGCGCAAGTGATGCGGCATGATTGCCCGATTATTCGGGCTTCAGATGTGCCTTGCGCGCAACTTCAGTCCATTTCGCGATCTCCGCTGCCAGAAAGCGTGAGAATTCCGCGGACGTCGTCGTTTGCGGCTGCAAGCCCTGGCGGATGAGCGCGTCGTGCACGGGTGGCAGTGCGATCGCGCTCGTGAATTCCCGCTCGAGGCGCTCGACGATCGGCTTTGGCGTCTGTGCCGGAGCGAACACCGCCAGCCACAGGGTCACGCCGAAATTGCTGATCCCGGCCTCCTCGACCGTCGGTACGTCGGGTAGCGCGGGCGAGCGCGCGCTGCCGGTGACGGCGAGCGCGCGCAGTCTGCCCGAGCGCACATGCGGCAGCACGGGGGCCATGGTGCCGAACTGCAGTTCGATGCGCCCGGCGACGGTATCGACCACCGACTGCGCCGAGCTCTTGTACGCGATTGGCGTGATGCGGATACCGGTCAGGTTGCAGAGCAACTCCCCGCCCAGGCGCGCCATGCTGGCATTGCCCACCGTGGTGTAGCGGATCTCGCCCGGCCTCGATTTCGCCAGCGCGATCAGCTCGCGCAGATTGGAGGCGCCCACCGACGGGTGGACGGCGAGGATGTAGGGCAGATGACCGATCAGCGTGATCGGCACGAAATCCTTCTGCGGGTCGTAGCCTAGATGCGGGTTGAGCGCCTTCGCCAGCGCGTGGGTGCTGGTGGTGCCGCCGGTGAGGGTATATCCGTCGGGGGCGGCACGCGCGCCGATCTCGACGCCGCTCGCGCCGCTTGCACCCGCGCGGTTGTCGATGACGATCGACTGACCGAGCGCATCGCTCACCGGCGGCGTAATGGTGCGCGCCGCGGCGTCGACCGAACTGCCCGCCGGAAACGGCGCAATCAGTCGAATCGGGCGTGACGGCCAGCTGTCCGCGGCGTGCGCGCTGCACGCCAGGTGAAGCGCGGCAGTGCCGAGCAGGAGGCGATGGCGGTTGTTCATCATGGTTGCTTCGTGCCCGCGGCGTGTTCCGATCAGAGTCGCAATGACGACATCGCCGGCAGGCTAGTGTCCCGAGTCAGAAGTTCGCCGCACAAAAGATGCCGAAATCGACGCCATACTTTGTCGCGAATCCTCGCCAGGTGTCCAACCTGGCTGCGGTTCGCTTCGCGTCTGGCGTCGATTTCGAC
>WYBJ01000025.1 GCA_011525945.1 Burkholderiaceae bacterium
GAAAGTTACGCCTCGCCCGGTGCCCGCCGGGCGCGCCTTCGGTCAGCTGTTAACCCGTCGGCGCAGCCCGGTCAGGTGGGGGAGTTTGGGTGGCCAAAAGTGGAGGAGTTTGGCCGGCCGCCGGGGCAGAGCTCGGCCGCGATGTCGCGCGTGGTGCTCGGCTTCCAGTTCCAGGGCAGCAACGCCTCGAGATCGCGCCTTCGCGCCGTGGGCATGCGTTGCAACACATCGGTGATGTAGTCGAGCGGCGGCACGCCGGCCAGGCGCGCCGAGCCCAGCAACGAGTAGATCTGCGCGGCGCGCACGCCACCGGCTTCGGATCCGGCGAACAGCCAGTTGCGTCGCCCGAGCGCGATCGGCCGGATCGCGTTCTCCACGGCGTTGGTGTCCAGCGGCAGCCGGCCGTCTTTCACGAACTGCGTGAGTGCCGCCCAGCGATTGAGCGTGTACTGGATCGCCTTGGCCAGCGAGCCGCGCGGCGCACTCTTCGCGTGGATCGCAACGAGCCACCTATGCAATTCCTCGAGCAACGGCCCGGCGCGCGATTCTCGCAGTCGGCTTCGCTCGAGCGGGCTCACCTCGCCCGCCTCGTCGATCTCGTGCTCGATCTTGTAGAGAGCGGCGATGCGCCGGATCGCTTCCTGCGCCACGGGCGATTTCGTCGCCTCGAACACGTCGACCAGCTTCCTGCGCGCGTGTGCCCAGCAACCCGCCTCGGTCACGGTCGGCTTGCGCAGGATCTCGTTGTAGCCCGCGTAGCCGTCGACCTGCAGCGTGCCGGCGAAGCGGGCCAGCATCCGGTTCGGGTGCACCTGCGAGCGGCTCGCGGCGAAGTCGAACACGACCGCCTGCACGGGGGCACTCGGCAGCGTGCGGTACGCCCAGAGGTAACCGGTGGCTGTCTTGCCGCTGCCCGGGTCGAGCACCGGCACGGGCGTCTCGTCGGCCTGCAACCCGCCGGAGCCGATCACGTGCTCGGCGAGCAACTCGACCAGCGGCTGCACCGACACGCCGATGCGCCCGAGCCATCCGGCCATCGTCGAGCGCGGGATCGCCACGCCCATGCGCGTATAGATCGCCTCCTGGCGATGCAGCGGCAGATGGTCCACGAACTTGGAGACGACGACGTTGGCGAGCACGCTGGCGCCGGCAACGCCCTTGTCGATCGGCGCGCTTTCCACCGGCGCCATCGCGATGCGCTCGCAGCAGCGGCACGCCCACTTGCCGCGGATGCGCCGGCGCACCCAGAAGCGGCTGGGGATCATCTCCAGCGTCTCGGCCACGTCCTCGCCGATGCGCGTCATCGTTGCCCCGCAACACGTCGTGGTCTCGGGCTCGAGGATCTCCTCGAGCCGCGGCAGCGTCGCCGGCAGCGCCTGGCGCTTCGGGGTCCGCTTCGGTGCGGGCTTCTCGCCGCCGATCTTGTCTTGCAGGTTCTCCAGGCGCTGCTCGATCGCCTCGATGTCGGCGTCGAGCTCTGCCTCCCACAGCGCGATCTGATCGGCGCTCAGCGCTTCGCTCTTCTTGCCGAAGCGCCAACGCCGGTAGCGCGCGAGCTCGAACTTCAGCTTCTCGGCAAGTGCGTTGGCTTCGCTCAGCTCCTGCAGACTCGCGGCGAGCGCGCGGTCGCGCTCTTCGATGCTTTGGACGTGTTGCGCGATCTGCTGTTCGTGCTGTCCGATTCTCTGCTCGCGCATCGCAAGAAGCTCGTCCTTGCGTGCGAGTTCGGCGATCAGCGACGATGCCAGAGCCTGTAGTGCTTCGGTACTCGTCGGCAGCGCGCGCTCGAACATGACCGCATCATAACGGTCGTTCGCATGATGCGGATCGACGCTACGCGATCATCGGCGCGAAGCGTTGCGCCAGTTGCACACGACGCCAGTCCAGACCCTGCGTGAGCACCGCGAACTGCGCGCTCGACAGTTCGATCGCACCGTGCGCGTTGATCGACGGCCAGGTGAAGGTGCCCGATTCCAATCGTCGGTAATGCAGCCACCAGCCCACGCCGTCGAAGGTGAGGATCTTGATTCGCGTGCCGTTTCGGCTGCGGAACACGAACCAGTGCCCGCAGTACGGGTCATGCTCGAGAACGTGCGCGACCTTCGCCGCAAGACCATCGAACGACAGACGCATGTCCACCGGTTCGAAGGCCAGCCAGATGCGAACGCCGGCGCCCGCGTTCATGGCGCGCGCTCGATTGCACCGATCAGTCGCGTGAGTGACGTTGCCTCGATCGACGTCGCCACGATCAGCGAGCGCGCGCCGCGCAATCGGATCTCCGCTGTCGACACGCTCGCCTTCATCGGCGCTGCGGACGCGGCGATCTCCACGGGCACGACGGCGAACGGCGATGATGCACCGCCCGCCTTCTCGAGCTGCTGTGCACGCGGCGCGCGGCGCGTGAGGACAATACCGACCTCTTCGGCGTACTTCAGCCGCCAGCGGCGCAGCTGCCAATACGACTGGCCTGTCTGCTCGCTCCAGGCCTGCAGCGACTGCCCGCTTGCATGCCAGGCAGCGATCGCCTCGCGGCGGCGCTGCTCCTCCTGCTCTCGTTCGTCTGCCGCTTCCATCGGTACTCTCCATTCGCCACGTCGGTGACGCGAGAGTGCCGCGACGAAAAGCGCAATTCAATGTGGGTTCGGCGAACGCTTACACCCAACTCAGCACTAGTGGTCTGCGCGGAAAATTATGTAACTTTCCTGGTGCAATGAGTGCATTGTTCGCATACTGCTGTGATGACTACAGCAGAACCGTTTCGTCTCAAACGAGGCGATC
>WYBJ01000216.1 GCA_011525945.1 Burkholderiaceae bacterium
ACGTTCCGATGCATTACTCACCCGTTCGCCACTCGCCACCAGGGTTGCCCCCGTGCTGCCGTTCGACTTGCATGTGTAAAGCATGCCGCCAGCGTTCAATCTGAGCCAGGATCAAACTCTTCAGTTTAATCGAGTACGCTCACATTACTGCTCCCGCTGCACCCGCGAGGGTACGGCGAGAAACGATGCGAGCGTATGTTTCTTGAAGCCATTCCGAAACCCGAACGGATTCGGGCTCCGGGTCGCCGCAAAACAGGCGCCCACATCTATCGGCTGTTGGATTTTTAAAGAGCGGTTCCGCTCGCTGTTGCCCGGAACCAGGAAAGACCGAGATTGTATCGACCAGCCCCATACTGTGCAAGCCCTTGGAAAAGTTTTTTTTGGGTGGCACACAATCCTGGCGCGCGGGTGCAGGCGATGGTCCGATTCTCGTGCAAGCGGCCCCGAGTGGGCGCCGCACGCGCCCACAACGCATCGCGCATCGGGTTTGCGTTAGTGTTCTTTTCGCTGGATGTTGGCGGCTTGCGCGATCCGGCCGACGAGCAGGATCTGCTTCCTCAGGAGCGCCGTAAACTCCTCGGGAGTATTACCAACGAGTTCCAATCCCTCCTCCGCCGCCCGGGCGCGCGCACCCGGTGCCTCGAGCGCTTTTACGATATCGCTTCGCAACCGCCCGACCAATCGACCCGGAAGAGCGGCTGGACCGAAAACTCCCAGCCAGGAGGGCGGGGGTTCGAACCCTGGAATAACAGCGGCTACGGCCGGCACGTCATGCATCCCACCAAAGGGCTTGCCCTCGATCACTGCGAGCACCCTGACCTTACCCGTCCGCATCACCGCCAACGCTGTCGCGCCGAAGCCGATCGCCACATCGACCTCGCCCGTCATCGCTGCCTGCATCGAACCCGCGCCTCCCTTGTACGGGACGTGCACCAGTCGAGCCCCCGTGAGCTGCTGCATCTCTTCGCCGCTGAAATGGTGTGAAGTACCAAAACCGGAGGTGGCGTAGGACACTTTTCCCGGGTTGGCCTTCGCGTACTTGAGCAGCTCCAAGAGGGACTTCGCCGGCAAGCTCGGCCCCGTCAGAATCAGCGTCGTCGCTTTCCAGACCTGTGTGATCGGAACCAAGTCCCTGAATACGTCGAGCGTGTTGCTCTTCGACAGGAACCTGCCCATGACCAGCGCATTCTGCGAGGCAGCAAGCACGGTGTAGCCATCGGGCACGGCGCGTACGGCGACCTCGGCCGCGACCACGCCGCCGGCGCCTGGTCGATTGTCCAGAATGACGGCCTGACCCATTGCATGGGAAATATGCGGCAACAACCGGCGCATGTTGATATCGCCGCCCGTGCCCGCGGCGAGCTCGGTAACCATGCGGATCGGCTTGTGGGGGAACTGTTGGCACCAAGCCGGCAAAGCAATCACGAAGCTCGCGCCAACGATCATGACCTGATGGGCGGCCAGCCGCAGGCGAACCGCGCTTCTTCCGCTTGTCGTTCGAATCATGCTTTAACCTGTACCAGATACTCCAGCTTGGACGGGCACAACGCCGCCGATACTACCCTGCCGGACGGGAACGCGCGCGCATCGGAGTCGGTTGTTACGACCATGCCGGCTCCCTATACTTCCCGACGCCCGGATAACCAAGGCTTCGGCGACCGCTATATCCGAAACGGGGAGCGCACATGTCCACAGAGCGTAAGCAGGTTGCTGTCGTCGTTGGCGCCACCTCCAAGTGGCAGGCCGATGGGCGTAATACGGCGCTGGTGCATGGCGGGTCGGTCGACGATAGCGACCTGCCAATCGGCATACGCTGGGGCGTCGGCGGCGCCATCGCGCAAAAGTTCGCCAAAGAAGGTTTTTTCGTCGTGCCGACCACCCGCAACGCTGCCAACGCGGCGGCGCTACAGGATGCGATCGTCGCCCAGGGTGGCGAAAGCTTGGTTGTCGAGCTCGATCTGGCATCGCGGGAATCAATCGCGCGAGCCTTTGCCACGATCCGCAGCCGCGTGGGCGATCCCGAGGTGCTGGTGTACAACGCAGGCTATCTGGATGGCCGGGAGCTGCCGCCAGAGAAGGAACTGCTGGAACACGTTCCCGTAGAAATTTTCGAAACGGCTTTAAATGTCGCCTGCCGAGGGCCGTTTCTCGTCGCTCAGGAAGTGCTGCCCGCGATGCGCAAGCGCGGTTCGGGCTCCTTCCTCATTTCTAACAACGCCTGGTCGTTGCGCGGGCGCAAGCGAATGACCGGACAGTCGCTCTATTATCCTCGCGTCATGATGCGTACTCTCGCCCAGGTGCTGACAGAGGAATACTCAGAGCACGGTGTGCACGTGGCCAACATCGTGATCGATGGGCTCATCGATGCACCCGGAACGAGGATGCTGGCGCGAGCCGTGCAGCGCCCCGATACCGTTATCAATCCGATGAAGATTGCCGAAGCGTTCTACTACCTACACGCACAAGACAAATCCTGCTGGACGCACGAAATCCAACTCACACCATTCGGATCGAAGCCCAGCTATTAAGCGCATGCGCGATTTGGCGTCGTTCGGCGTCGAAGAAGTATGACTGCACCGACGGGCGGTCTCGCCGACACCAGGTACCGCTTACGCGCCCGGATCGCGCCGTGCGCCAAGGGCATGGTGCTGCGAGTCCGAAACCGAAGGCTACGCAAAGACTCGCTCCGAGCCATTGACCCGATTATCGGTGAGTTGATAAACTGCACCCCACTGAGCCGCGGGGTGGAGCAGTCCGGTAGCTCGTCGGGCTCATAACCCGAAGGTCGTAGGTTCAAATCCTACCCCCGCTACCATTCCCACGTTGCCGCCCTGACGGCGGGAGCGTCGAAACTCGAGTTGCTATTCCGCGGTGCGCGGTTGTATCCGGTTCTGCGTGAAGTTCAGGCGCGGCGCCGCACCAGCGCACGTCGCGACGCTCCTCGGTCGCGCAGTCCTGGTCGGACATCAGGACCCCGCGGCATCGCCCACGGCAGGCGGTTTCTGTCGCCGGAAAACTCCTACGATGCGTTCGAGCGCGACATAGAAGACCGGCGTTACGTAGAGCGTAAGAAACTGCGAAAACACCAGCCCCCCGACCACCGCGATACCGAGCGGCCGCCGGGTTTCCGCCCCTGCCCCATAACCGAGCGCGATCGGCAGTGTGCCCAGAATCGCTGCCATCGTCGTCATCATGATCGGGCGGAAGCGAACGTGACACGCCTCTACGATCGCGTCCACCGGTTTGATAGACCGCTCGCGTTGAATCTGCAGTGCGAAGTCGATCATCATGATGCCGTTTTTCTTCACCAACCCGATCAACAGGATGATGCCCACAAAGCTGAAGATATTGAGCTCTTCGTTGAAAAGCAGCAGCGTCGCGAGCGCACCGAATCCGGCGAACGGCAGGGCGGTCAGGATGGTGAACGGATGCCCATAGTGCTCGTAGAGAATCGCCAGGATCATGTAGATCAGGATCACCGTGATGAGCAACAACAACGGTAGCGTACGGAATGCCTCCTCGAACGCCTTCGCACTTCCCGTGAACGTAGTGGAGATTCCCGGCGGTAACGTCTCGGCAGCAATCTCCTGCACACGCGCGACGGCATCGCCTACGGAAACGCCTGGGGCCAGATCAAACGAAAGTATCACTGACGGCATCTGCCCGAGATGCGCGACCGACACAGGCCCGACGCCGCTGCGAATCTCGGCAACCGCCGACAGCGGCACCATTGCCCCGGTGGAGCTTTGCACGAACAACGTCTCCATCGCGTTGATGTCGGACTGATAACGGCGATCGAGTTCGAGACGGACATCGAACTGATCTGTTGCACCATAAAGCGTACTCACCTGGCGGCCGCCAAACGCATTGAACAGCGCCAGCTCGATCTGCTGCGAGCTGATGCCGAGCGCGGAGGCGCGATCGCGCAGGATACGCACGTGGATCTCGGGGTTGCGCAGCTCCAGATTGCTCGCCACGTCCGTGACCAATGGCAACGCGCGCAACTGGGCTTCGAGCGCCTCCGCAGGCCGGTACAGGTCGCGCAACTCGGTGCCGGACAGCACGAACTGGTATTCGCCGGTCGATACCGTACCGCCGATTCGAATTGCAGGCGGGTTGGAGAGAAAGACGCGCACCCCCTGAAGACCGGCCGCGTCGCGCCGGATCTGCTGGATGACTTCGTCCGCGGTCGCGGTGCGCTCATTGCGAGGCTTGAGCCGGATGATGAAGCGCCCCACGTTCTCACCAACCACGCCCCCGGTGCCCTGTCCCGCGGTTGACATCACCGCCTCGACGTTCTCGTTACGTTGGATGATCGCTGCCACCGCTTGCTGGTGAAGGATCATGTCATCGAAGGTGACGCCTTCGCGCGCGCGAGTGTTCGCGTAAATGACACCGGTATCCTGGCGCGGAATGAATCCTTTCGACACTTCCTGATAGAGCCATCCCATAGCGATCAGCACGCCGACCGACGCAAGCAGGACCATACCCTGATAACGCAGCATCCAGCGCAGGCTCGACGCATAGCCATCGCGAACCGAATCGAACATCCGCTCGGACCAATTGAAGAGCCTGCCGTGATTGTGCTGGTGGCGCAGCAGGATACTCGCCATCATTGGGGTCACGGTCAACGACACGATCCCCGAGATCAGCACTGCCACGCCCACGGTAACGGCGAACTCCTCGAACAACCGCCCGACCATGCCCTGCATGAACAGGATCGGCAGGAACACCGCCGAAAGGGACACCGTCATCGTCACGATCGTCGAGCCGATTTCGCGTGACCCCTCCAAGGCCGCCTGCATGCGGTCCTTGCCCATCTCCATGTGACGCGTGATGTTCTCCAGCACTACGATCGCGTCATCGACCACGAAGCCGACAGCGAGCGTAATCGCCATCAACGAGAGGTTGTTCAGGCTGTAGCCGAGCAGCAGCATGACGCCGAACGTTCCGATCACCGATGCGGGGAGAATAATGGCGGTGACAAGGGTCGCGCGCAGGTTGCGCAGGAAACCCATGATCACCATCACGACCAGAGCCATGGAAAGCAACAGCGTGAAATTCACCTCGTTGATCGAGTCACGGATGAACTCGGAGCGATCGTTCAGCACCCGCAGTGTCGCTCCCGCCGGTAACTCCCGTTCGATTTCGGGAATCATCTCGCGCAGCTTCGATACCACCTCGACCGTGTTCGATCCGGGCTGGCGGTAGATCGCCAGGATGAGCGCTCGGTCGCCGTTGTACCAGCTACGGACTTTCTCGTTCTCCACGCTGTCGACTGCGCGCCCGATGTCGGAGAATCGCACCGGCTTGCCATCTTTGTAGGCGATGATGAGCGGGTTGAAATCGGCGGCCCGCTGCAACTTGCCGTCGGATTTGACCGTGTAGGTGCGAGCCTTGCCGTGCAGCGCGCCCGAGGGCAAATTGGAATTGGCGCTCTGTATGGCACTCACGACCTTGTCGAGCCCGAGGCCTCGTCTGGCCAACGCATTGGGATCCACAAACAGTCGCACGGCGTACTTCTGCGAGCCGAACACGAGCACCTGCGCGACACCGTTGACCGAGGAAAAGCGCTGGGCAATGTGCACATCGGCGAACTCGTCGAGTTTCTGCATCGGCACATATTGCGCCGACAAGGCCAGTGTCAGCACCGAAAAGTCGGCAGGGTTAACCTTGCGTAGCGCAGGCGGTTCGGGCAAATCACCAGGCAAGCGCCGGATTGCCTGCGAGATCGCCGTTTGTACATCCTGCGCCGCCGAATCGATGTCGCGATCGAGCGAGAACGTCAGGGTGATGCGCGTATTGCCGCTGGTCGACGACGAGGTCATCTCGTCCACGCCGGCGATACGTGCGAATTCTCGCTCGAGTGGCTGCGCGACCGAGTTTGCCATGACCTCCGGACTTGCCCCAGGCAAGCGGGTGGATACCGTGATGGTCGGAAAGTCGACGTTCGGCAGGTCGTTGACCGGCAGCCGGGTGAATCCGAGCCAACCGAAAAACAGGATGCAGACGAACAGGACGCTGGTGGCAACCGGTCGTTCGATGAAGATGCGCGAGACGTTCATTGCTTCTCCTCCGCCCTTACAGCCCCCCGTCGATCTGATTCACCCGCGCCCGAGGTCGCTCCGCGCGGCGCAGACTCGACATCACCGTTGCCCTCGCCTTTCCCTTTGCCCTTGGCAGCCTTGCCGCCCTCGCCCGCAAGCGCGACCGGAGAGTTCGGGGCCAAAGTCGGAGGTACGTCGATGACGACCCTCTCGTCACCTTCGAGCCCTCTGGCGACGACCACCTGTTCCCCGATCTGACGATCGACCACGACGTCTTTCACCCGCGCGCGGCCGTCACTCACCACAAACACGAATGGACCCTCCTGGCCGGGTTGAATTGCTCCCTCCGGCAAGACCATCGCATCCTGCTCGATTCGCAAAACGATGCGTGCAGCGAGGAATTGTCCAGGCCACAATCGCTCCTTTTCGTTGGGCACTTCCGCCTTCAGCAGAATCGTGCCGGTCGAGGGATTGACCGTATTGTCGATGAACACCAGCCGGCCCTCGGCCAGCGTCTGCCCGCCGCGATCCGCGGCAATTTCGACTTTGAGATCGTGCGAGCCCCATTGTTTGCGCACACTATCCAAGTAGCGTTGCGGCACGGGAATGGAAACTAGAATCGGCCGGGTGCTGTTGATCACTACCAGCGGCGCGCCGCCGGTACCCGCACTCACGAGATTTCCCGCGCGCGCACCCAAGCTGCCTGTGCGCCCCGAGATCGGCGCTACGATGCGTGCGTAGGCAAGTTGCAGCTTCGCTTGTTCCAGGGCGGCTTTGTTGGCATTCACCGTGGCCTCAAGAGATTTTGCGCTGGTCGCGGCGACGTCGTATTCCTGACGCGTAATGTAGTCCTTGTCCACCAACGAGCGCAGGCGCTCTTCCTGGGCCCGCGCCTGCGCGAGTTGCGCTTCGTCGCGCCGCACGGCAGCTTGCGACTGCGCCACGGCAGCTTGCATCGGCCGCGGATCGATCTCGAACAGTACCTGCCCTTTCTGCACGTAGTCGCCTTCCTTGAAACGCACGGCCGTCAGCACGCCGCTTACTTGCGGATGGACCGCGACGCTATGTTGCGACTCGACAGTGCCGACGGCATCGATCAGCACTGGCATCGGTTGACGCTTGGGCGTAACGGTGCGCACCCTCACGGCCCCGCCGCGGCCCTTCTTCCCCTTGCCTTTGCCCTCCACTCTTGCGCTCGCCTCGGTGCCTTGTTTGGCACCTGCCGCGGTGCTTTGCACCTTGGTACCGGCTTGGTGGATCCACCAGTAATAGGCACCGCCCCCGGCAGCGATTAGGACAACGAATACGATCCAGAACGGTTTCACGGTGTGATCCCAAAGTGGCCCGAAGCGCCGAGCGCGAAATTGAGCCGCGCAAGCGCGGTATACCAGTCGAGATGCGATTGAATCTGCTGCACGAGCGCGTTGGTTTCATCGGCTTGCGCCGTGAGTAGATCGAGCAAGCTACCGACACCGAGTTGATAGCGCGCGGCTGCCACTGACGCCGACTGTGTGGCGCCTTGCACCAACGCCTTGGTTGCCGCGATGCCGCTGGTCGCCGTTTGCAGGTCGTAATAGGCCTGCCACACATCCAACTCGGTCTGGTTGTAGAGCAGATCGCGCGCGGCCTCGGCCTGCTTGACCTGCGCTTCGGCGCGGCGCACCGCGTAGTCGTCGCGCCAGCCGTCGAATATTGGAATTCTCACCGTAAGGCCGATCAGGTTGCCATGCGCGAATGGCCGCTCGTCGGTGTAATACTGGCGCGACGCTTCCAGCCGCAGTTGTACGCTCGGCATGCCGGCGCTGGCGGCAGCGCTCACGCTCGCGCGTGCGGCTCGCACGCGGCTCTCCGCCGCCGCCATATCCGGGCGATCAGCGCTCGCTCGCTTCAGCATGCTTTCGAGAGTTTCTTTCATCGCCACGCCGGCGTGCTCATCGGCAAGCGGCTGAATTCGCAGCGGCGTCGTCACCGGCACCCCGCACGCAATCGCGATCTGCCCACGCGCCTTTGCGACCTCGCCCTCGGCGCGGCGCAGATTGAGCACCGCCTGCGCGACCGCAGTCTCGGACCGGTAGACGTCACCTATGGTGGCAAGGCCCGCCTGCTGGCGCCGACGCGCCGCATCCAGCGTCGCTTCCGCGCTCTTCAGTACCTGGTTGCCGGTGCGTACCAACTGCTCCACCCCCAACAGGCGGAAATAAGCCTGCTCCACCTGGAGCACAACCTCCTGCAGAACACGGTTCTGCGCAAGGTTCGCCGCCAGCACGCGGTAAGCTTGCGCTTCCACCTCGGCGCGCCGCGCGCCGAAATCGTACAGGACGTACGACAAGCTGACGCTCGGCCCGTATCGGTTCTGCTCGGGCGTCGCGACCCCACTCGTGTTCGATATCGTGCGCGCTCTGCTTGCGTTCAGCACCAGATCCAGCTGCGGCATGAGCGCCGATTTTGCGATACCGTACTGCGCCGCTTCGAAGCGTGCATTTGCCCATGCCTGCCGCGTGCGCGCGTTGTTACGCAATGCCAGATCGGTGAGTTGCGCAAGCGTAAGCTCTTCCGTGGCATGCGGTATGGCCTCGACCACCGGCGCGGGTGCGTCGACTGGATTGGCCGGAACCCAACGCGACCGATGGTCCGGGGCAGTGAGACCATCCGTGCGATAAGGATCGTCGCTTGCGACGGCAGATTGCGCCAGCAAGAGACATAGCGCGCGCAGCACAAGTCCGCTTAGACCCGTACGGAACAACTCGCGCATATTGTCAAAGGGTGCAAAGCGACCCACTGATCCGCTTGTCAGTCGTCGGCGGCTACGGTTACGGGATGCCGGTACCTGCCCCAGTCTGAGTCGTTACGCATCGGCCGGCACGGCTTATGGAGCAATAAATATTCCAAATCTTGCAAGCGCGGCAGAATGCTACCCTGCATCGAATTGGATTGAAAGAGGTTTCCGGAATCTTGAGCGCACTCCCAAACGCCCACGGCGGGTCCGGTCTGACACCCCGCCTGCTGCAGGGCAGCAAGCTACACGATGAACGCCGGCGCGCACAATCACTGCCGGCCATCCCCGTGAGCTCGCGCGAACGCGGCGACCTCATTATGCTGGGCATCGGGGGCTTCACCCCGCTCGACGGCTTCATGACCGCTGGCGATTGGCGCAGCGTCTGTCGTGACATGCGCTTGGAGAACGGGCTTTTCTGGCCGATCCCGATCACGGTCTCTGCCTCGCACGCGCATGCCGATACGTTCAACGAAGGGGCCGACATCGCGCTGGTGGACGCTGGCGGTGAAATCGTCGCCACCATGACGGTGATCGAGAAGTATTCCATCGACAAGGCGTTCGAGTGCCGCAGCGTCTTTCGCACCGAGGATAGCGAGCACCCTGGGGTGCGGATGGTCATGGCCCAGGCGGAAGTCAACCTCGCCGGCCCGGTACGCGTGCTTTCCGACGGTGGTTTCGCGCAGCGCTATCCGGGGTTATTCATGACCCCGGAACAGACCCGCACTGCGTTCGCAGCCAAAGGCTGGTCGAAGGTAGCCGCGTTTCAGACGCGAAACCCGATGCACCGCTCACACGAGTATTTGGCCAAGATTGCAGTCGAAACCTGCGACGGCGTGCTGGTCCATTCCCTGCTGGGCAATCTCAAACCCGGAGATATTCCTGCCGACGTGCGCACACGTGCGATCGGCGCGTTGATCGACAATTACTTCGTCGCCGACACTGTACTGCAATCGGGCTACCCGCTCGACATGCGTTACGCTGGCCCGCGCGAGGCACTGCTGCATGCGCTGTTCCGGCAGAACTACGGCTGCGCCTACCAGATTATCGGACGCGACCACGCGGGCGTCGGCAGCTATTACGGTCCGTTCGATGCGCACCGCATCTTCGATGAAATCCCGCACGATGCGCTCGAAACGAAGCCGTTGAAAATCGACTGGACGTTTTGGTGTTACCGATGCGGCGGCATGGCCTCAGAGCGCACCTGCCCGCATGCGCCGGAAGATCGGCTGCTGCTCTCCGGCACCAAGCTACGCAAGATGCTTTCTGAAGGTACTGCGGTCCCGGCCGAGTTCAGCCGCCCCGAAGTTCTGGACATCCTGCGCGCGTATTACGCCGGTCTGGACGAAAAAGTCGAAGTGAAGCTCTCGGGCCACTCGGCGCGCTGAGCGAGCAGCTCAATATCCTCGCTCGTTGTCGATCAGGTCGCGCAGCGGCGCGCCGCTGCGAAGTCGCCGGATGTTCTCGGCAATGACCTCGACTGCGGTCTGCGGGTTGGTCAGCCCCGCGATGTGCGGCGTCAGTCGTACACTTGGGTGTGACCAAAGCGGATTGTTCGCGGGTAACGGCTCTTGTTCGGTCACATCTAGGAACGCGCCCGCGAGCTGACCGCCATTCAACGCCTGCAAAAGATCGACCTCGACGACAAGCCCGCCCCGCGCCAGATTGACGAGAAAGCTACCGCGCGGCAGCAATGAGAGGGTACGCGTATTCAGTATCCCGGCGGGTGCATGCGTCAGCGGCAATGCGACAACGAGAATTTCCGTCGCGCCGAGGAACCGCGGCAGATCTTCGGCGCCGTACAGGCACTCAACCCCAGCCACGTGCTTTGGCGTACGACTCCAACCGAGCACTTTGAAACCCAAGGCGGCCAGCTTGCGCGCGCAATCCTCGCCGTTGGCGCCCAGACCCATGACCCCAACGCATCGCGAGCCAGTGTGCGGAAGCGGTAGCTCCTGCCAGCGCCGATCGCGTTGAAAGCGCTCGTACACGTCGAAGCGCCGGTGAAAGTGAAGCACGGCGTATAGCGCGTATTCGCTCATCTGCTCAATCATGTTGCGATCGATCAGGCGAGCAATCGGCACAGTCCGCGGCAAATCGGCATCGCAGAGCAGATGATCGACGCCCATGCCGAGCGAACAGATGAGCTTCAGTCGCGGAAAAGTCGCCAGCAGTCCATGCGGCGCCTTCCACGCCAAGGCGATTTCTATGTCGACCGGATCCCCCACATCAGGATGGATACGGACGTCAATACCCGTGATCCGCTCCCGCAGCAGGCGCACCCACTCGGTTGCCTCATCACGGCGCGGTGTAACAAGCAAAACCGCAGACATTCGCGTCTATTCGCGGGCCGTTGCAGTTGCTGCCGCGTCCGGAATGTCGTCGGTGATCGATACTGCCGCGGCCAAACTGGAATGGCAAACCGGAACTGCCGCTGCCGAGTTCGCGCCGGCGTCCGCGTCTGCTGCGGTCCGATCGGCATCGACGTCCGCGACCGCGGCATCCGGCATGGTGGCATCGACGCGTTCGCCTGCCGAATCCGTTTCCGCCGCCAGCAGGGTCTCATTCGTGTTGGCGGCCAGACGCTCGTCTACCGAAACGTGCGCCGAAGCGGGCACGCTCTCGACCAGCGTGCCCAGATCCTCCAGTGCGGGCAGCTCCTCCAGTGAGCGCAAGCACAGATCGTCCAAAAACTGGCGCGTCGTGGCATAAAGGGCTGGGCGCCCCGGCACTTCGCGATGGCCGATCACTTCGATCCAGCCACGTCCCTCGAGTGCCTTGACGATATTGCTTGACACGACGACCCCGCGCACCTCCTCGATATCACCACGCGTGACCGGCTGCCGATAGGCGATGATCGCCAGCGTCTCCAGGACCGCGCGAGAATACTTCGGCGGTTTCTGCGGATTGAGCCGATCGAGAAACCCCTGCATCTCGGGCTTTGCTCGAAAACGCCAGCCGCTCGCCACGCTGACGAGCTCGACGCCGCGTCCCGTCCATTGCAGGCGGATATCCTCGAGTAGACGGCGCACCGTCTCGGCGCCGAGATCCTGGTCGAAGAGCCGGCGCAGCTCGCTGACCGACATCGGCTCCTGCGCGGTCAGCAGCGCCGTTTCGAGCACGCTCTTGGCTTTATCGACATCCAGCCCCGCCTCGTCCGGGAACTCCGCAGTCGATTGCTGCGCAATGAAGTCCACGCTGTTCAAGCAGCCTCCAACTCGTTTCCGTCTCCCGTAAGACGCACGTAGATCGGTGAGTACGCCTCTTGTTGTGTCACATCCACCAAGCCCTCGCGCGCAAGCTCAAGGATGGCGAGCAAGGTGACCACCAACTCGCCCAGCCCAGTCGCCGCATCGAAAAGCGCTTCGAAACGGACGAACTGAGTGCCGCGCAGCGCGCGCAGCACCCGAGTCATGCGCTCCCTGACCGAGAGCTGCTCGCGGGTGATCGTGTGGTGTTGCGTGATTTTCGCACGTGCAACGATGCCGAGCCACGCCTCGCGCAGATCTTCGGGTCTCACCTGCGCCAAGCGTAGTGGCGAAACCTGATCGATCCAGACCTGAACGAGTTGAAAGTCGCGCCCGGATTGCGGCAAGGCGTTGAGCCTCTGCGCCGCGAGCTTGATTCGCTCGTACTCGATCAATCGCCGCGCCAGTTCGGCTCGCGGATCGTCCGTCTCGTCTTCAGCAGCTTTCGGCTTAGGCAGCAACATACGCGACTTGATCTCGATCAGCACGGCCGCCATGAGCAAGTACTCGGCCGCGAGCTCGAGCTGATTGGCGCGCATCATGTCGACGTACTCGAGATACTGCGACGTGAGCTTCGCCATCGGAATGTCGAGCACGTCCAGGTTGTTCTTGCGTATGAGGTAAAGGAGTAGGTCGAGCGGACCCTCGAAGGTCTCCAGGAAGACCTCGAGCGCATCAGGCGGGATGTAGAGATCCTCGGGCACCGCGAGGATCGGCTCGCCGTGGATGCGCGCGATGGGTGCCGCCTCGGCGTGCGTCGTCATGCGCGAAATTCTACTTGATGTTCGAGCTCGCGGGACGCGCAGGCGTCAAGACGATGTTCGAGCCTTGTGGCTCTTGCCTGGTTCGCCACCCTCGTGGGACTTCTCAGAACCCCAACGAGCGCGCCAGGAACTCGAAGTGCCGCGCCAAGCCCACGTGACGTTGCGGCCCATCGAAGAACGACAGAAAACAGAAGAACGCAAGTACGCCCAATGAAGGAATGAACTGGTGGCGCAACCACCCCGCGCCCGCTGCCGCTCTGTGCGTGCGCAACTGGGAACCGATGATCCCGGCGGACAAAAGCAGGCAATAAAAGCCATAGGTCTGCATTCGCACCACGGCCTCGACCAGACCATACTTGGCAATAGTCGGGGTCTGCATCAGAAAGTGGAAGAGGGCGTTGCCGACCCCGGCGGCCATGAACGTGGCAAACGCAACCCGCAGCCGCGGGTGGCGCTTGAAACAGCGCAAGAACGTCGGATAGAAATAGACATGAACCAGGATTTCCTTGAAGTAGTACACGTACCGGTTCCAGAACTCTGCGATCGTGCGCGCAGAGAGCGGACGGTAGGTGTTACGTAAGAGTCGGAATCCCGCAAGCCGCGCAACTGCGATGATGATGTGCCCCATGATCGCGATCACCAGCAGGCGTTCGGGCAGGCTCGCAACAACGCTCACGAGCGAGTACGGCGTCGGCAAGTATGTCCCTTGCAGAAAGCGGTCGAAGGCGATCTTGAGCTCCGGAACACCGAGCCGTTCATACACCGACCAGCGAAACACCGAAAGAAGGCCACTGAGCAGCAGCGCCCATACCAACAGCTTGATTGCCTTCAATTGGGTTATCGCCAGTTCTTCTGGCGTCGTCGCTTCGAGGCTACGCCAGTTGGCCGCACCCTTGCCCATCGGAACCAGCGTTGGCCAAGCGAAGGGATTGAAGGTGGCAAGATGCAGTACTATGGGTGCCGGTTCCTTGCGCCGCTGGTCGATGAGCGCGTAGGCCAAGTACCAGAAGTAAGCCGAAAACGTCGCCAGCACGCTCCACGCTGCGACCTGGACATACTCTTTGAGCACGCCCGAGCTCGCAAGCCCCAGAAGGCACGCGTAGATGACGTGCTGTACGAGGACGGGAGCACGTCCAAGCGGATGGCGGCGAAAATTGCGCGCAAGCGCGATCAACGCGAGCGCGAGCGGAACGCAGGCGACCAGCGTGGCCGCACGGATCGTTCCGATTTGAATCACACCGAACAGGTACTCGTGTCGCAGCGCCGTTTCGACGGCATCGAAGTCGAACCAGGTTGGACTGCCGACCAGTAACACCCCGGCGCCCGCGAGCAGCGCATAGTGTCGATAAGGCCCCGCGACCGAAACGGTTGCGGCGACCACGGTGAGGATTAGCCACATCGCCCGGCCCGCGACCCAGCCTTCGAGCGCATGCAGCTTCATGAATGCCGCGAACGCGGCGAAGAGAATCAGCTTGCCGGGAATCGTCTGGACGAAGCGCACCGCGGCCGGATACGTTTCGATGGGCGAAAGACGCCAAGTACGCGGATCTACCCAGGCAGCTTGCGCGTGACTCTCATGCAACGAACTCTCAGACGCCGGAGATTTCATTGCGCGCCATTATCGTGTGGCCAGACCACCGGTAGCCGTTGGCATTCGAGCCCCTTTATTTACGGCAAGCGCGCGGCCGGATGCGAGGCAACGTCTGTCGTTCATCCTCGTCGCGACAGAGCGGGCACGCCGGCGACCACGCAGCCCGCCCTCAGGCAAGGAACCGCAGGCAGGTCGTGCGGCTGGCACCCAATAGCTCATAGCGGCTCAACCCGGTTAGGCTTGATCGCAGCCGCGAGGTCGCGCCGTCACGTCACGTCGTCGACGCGCTCATGGATGCCTGAGACGTTTGAACCTTACGCGGCGGCGTCTCCAATGACAAACGCCAGCACGACGCTGGCGTTTGTCATCGGTAGTGAAGAACTCAAACCGGCATGGGTTCGGTGCGGCCCCTCGTAATGGATGAACGGCGCCGCAGGCCGAACATTGCAGCCAAGCCGATCATGATGAGGGCGAGGGACTGCGGCTCGGGTGTCTGTCCCCCCACCGAGCTGATCTTGAATTTCTCAAAGCCGCCGCTTGAAGGCAACTGGCCGGAGACAACCAGGTAACGGCCGGTATTGTTGTTGCCGTTCGGCAGGCTCATTGGAGAAGCTGTCGTTAAGCCGCTCAGTTGCGCTTTCGCGCCGAAACCACTGCCTGCATCACCCAACACCGTCCCGCCCGAGCAAGTTGTCGTCAAGCAGAGGTTGTTGAAGTCGAATCCTGACGTGCCGTTGCCGGCCCAGTACGACATTTCCGGAGTCAGGTCCGCGCCGTTACCAGAGTAGATGTAGCCCAGCTTGAGCGAACTCCAATCGAAATCCGCCATCTGCGAATCAAAAACCAGTACTTGATCCTTACCCGCGTTGTCCAAGTTCATGTTGTCGGGCCAACTCGACTCGCCGTCACCCAGGACGCCCAGACCCCACGAGCCATCGGCGATTACCTTAGCGTCCAGCAACTTGCCACTCCCGTCGGTTGCGCTTGACTCGAACGCATAGACTTTGAGCGTCTGACCGGAAGGCGTGCTGCCGAAGTCCATGGACCCGCCCAGAGCACTCGTTCCTGTCGTGTTGAGGTTCCACGAATATTGAGTTGCGGAAGTCACCCCGCCAGTAGAAAGCAACCCTAAGCCAAGCGCTACGCACGCAACCGTGTTTTTCATTTGGGTGTCCAGAAATTTATGCGGCTAACGATCCGCCGGAAAATCCGAGTCTCCCGGCAACAGAAGCAACTTACACGCCAGATTGCTAGGATGTTTCCAACGCATTGTTTATGTACTATAAAGCCTAGGGCAACCGATGGTAGGAGGCGATGTTGCGGTCGGGCGGCAAACATGTTTGTAAGAAAACCCGACAAAGAGACGGGTTGTCACCGATTACCCGGCTGCCACCCAAATTGTCGATATATCGACGACGCAAGGAAAGAACACACGTTCCTGCCCATGACCGCGGGGCCTGCCAGGGCTAAGCGGCCGACCATCCGTCCGATCCGTCACAGTTTGTTCGCGAGCATGCGAGCTTCCGCAAGTTGGGGGAACGGTTTACCCGCCGACAGCAACGCCGACAGCTCGGTTTTCGCGCGCGCGCGATCGCCCGCTTTGATAAGAGCGAGAATGTACTGGTAGCGGATCTCGCCATTCTCCGGCGCCAACGTCACTGCCTTGCGCAGAACCTGCAGCGCTTCCGCCACTTTGCCGCCATTGAGGTATGCGAGCCCCAGCGTCGAGGCCGTGACGGGATCGTTCGGTCGATTCTGGAACGCTTGCTGCGCGTACTCCAACGCCCTCGGATCGCCGTGACGTGCCATTGCGTCGGCGAGATTGTTCAAGACGCGATAGTTATTGGGATCGCGCTCGAGCAGCGCCAGATAAATTCGCACTGCTTCGGGGATACGCCCGAGTCGAACCAGCGCATCCGCCGTGTAGAGGTCCACCAAATCATCCTTGGGATGCTTCTTGATCCAGTCGAGCAGCGGTTCGATAGGCGCATCGCGTCCCAGCAGCTGGGATTCAGCCTGATGCAGGCGCACCTGCAGTTGGCCGATGGGCTCAAGCAAGCTCGCGGACTTGAAAGCAGCCAAAGCCTGCCCCGGCTCACCCTGCGCGAGGTGGATCTCTCCTTCCAGCGCGAGTCCGAGCGCTCGTTTCGGCAGTCGTTTTTTGGCCTTGTCGGCCACGGTAAAAGCCTCGGCGTATTGCTTATCATGCAGCAGTAGCTCAACGAGCAGGGCGAACGTATGCGCATTCCCGGGGCCGAGGGCTAGCGCCTCCTGCAGCGTCACGATCGCAGCACGCCGTTGACCGGAGGCATTCTGGACCTCCGCGAGTCGTAACCGAGCTGGCAAAAAGCGCGGCCGCATGTTCACCAAGGCCGTGAAGGATTGGACCGCGCCGGCAATATCCTTGGCTTCAAGCTGAAGTTTCCCGAGCAACTCGGCAGCCGAGGGATTCAGCGGGTCGGATTCTCTGGCACGGCGCGCCGTACCAAGTGCGGCGTCGAGCTGCCCGGACCGTCGCTGCAATTCAGCAAGGAGGAGTTGCGCGGTAACGTTGTCGGGGTGGCCGTCCACGATGCGTTGGACACGGGAAAGCGCCTTGTCCACCTTGCCGTCGCGGGCGTCGAGCTTTGCGAGCGCGAATGCGGCGTCCAAACTGGCCGGATTCGCCTTGAGCACTGCCTCGAAGCGAGCGCGAGCGCCGTTGACATCACCGCTCGACAGTGCCTGTTCGGCGAGTGCCGCGGCTGCGGGAAAAAACGTCGCGTCTGCCGTGAGCGCCGCAGCATAGCTTTCCCGCGCCTTCAAAGGGTCTTTTTTCAAGGAATACGCCAGACCACGCAACCAATGAGATTCTGGGCTCGCGGGGATGCGCTTTTCCAGCTTTGCGGCGACGGCCAGCGCTTCGTCGATCCGTCCTTTCGCCATCAAGGTGATTGCCAGCCGGCGGTATGGGCGCGGATTCGCTGGCTCCAGCGCAACCGCCTTTTCGTACTCGCTGATCGCACTGTCCCCGGCACCGGACGCGAGCTGCGCGGTGCCGAGCGTGGTCAAGATCGCAGGATTTGAGGCATCGAGGCGCGCGGCCTTGGCGAGCAGTTCGCGCGCGCGATCGGTATTCCCGATCTGTAGATACGCTTCACCCGCGACTAACAAGAAGCCGGCGTCCTTGATGTCCAGATCGACCAAAGGCGCAAGGATGTCGACCGCCGCCTGAGGCCTTTGCTTCTTCAGCAACACGATGGCGAGCATTTTTCGCGCTTGAATACTGCCCGGAAACCGAGCGAGGTAATCCGTGAAGGCGTCCTGCGCCTGCTCCAGCTGCCCCACCGTCAGATTGAGCATCCCTGCTAGGTATACGGATGGCATGTGTCTGGGCACCACGCTCAGGACGGACTGAAGCCATTCGCGCGCTTCGTCATAGCGCTTTTCGCGTAACGCCAGTACGGCATTCGCATAGCCAAGCAAGTGACTGGATGGGGAAATGGCGCGCGCCTTGCGCAACTCCCGACGCGCCTCGACCAGATCCTCCTGCCCGATCAGGGTGATCGCGGTGCTAAGGATGGCATCCAGGGAGCTCGGTGCGAGCGACTCCGCCGTCCGGTATGCGGCAATAGCCTCGATCGGCTTGTCCTGCATGCGGAGAACGTCTCCCTTGGCGAGCCACGCCTCGACGGTGTTCGGGTACTTGGCGACCACCTCGTCGAGCAACTTACGCGCACCATCGGTATCGCCCTCTTGCAGCATCACGCGAGCAAGTCCGGCCATCGCCGGCCCCGGCAGCTTGCTGCGTGCGATGTTGAACTGGGTCCGCGCATCGACGGTGTTGCCGATACCGAGATACGCTCGCCCCAGCAGCAGTGCAATCGTCTCGCTCGGAACCTTTGCGAGCAGCAATTTCGAATCGCCAAGCGTTTTCAGGGCCTCCTCGTGCCGATCGAGGTCGAGCAGGATCTGCACGGCGAGCGGTACGGTCTCGGCTGCGGGCGCCCCGAGATCACGCGCGCGCTTCAAGGCCTTCTCCGCATCCAGCAGCGCACCCACGCCGATATAGGCCTTGCCCAGCAGCAAGTGCGCTTCGAAATTCTCGGGCTCGCGACTGACGACGTTCTTGAAAACGATCGAGGCCGCCACATTGTCGCCGCGCGCCTGATATGCCCGGGCCTCTTGCATCAGTTCGGCGACAGGCTTTTCCGGCTTGAACGCCTGAAACGCGAGCCAACTGGTCAATGCGAGCACGACGAAGCCCGCGCCCCACGCGAGCTTTCTCCATCCTCGTGACGGCGCCGCAGGCACACTCGGTAACAGCGTCTCGGGACTGACGAGCGCACCGACGCGTTCCTCCTTGGCATAGACCCGAGGCGGCTCGTCGCCGAGCAGGCTGCTCGGACTGACTTGGCAGATGTCTGCGTCCGGCGCAAGCCGGTTGGCCGGCGCAGGCACGTCGGGCAGCAGGCTGCTCGGCCCCGCGCCTTCATCCGATCGACTCAGTTTGCCGCTAAGCGCCAAATGCGTACTCCGTTCGCTTTCCCCACACCTTCTGCGAGCAAGCCGGGTTTCGATCATTCCTCGCCGGCCATCACCGGTTGAGGTTGCGCCAAATGAGACTCGCCCGTCAGAACCCGGGTTCAGTCCCGTTCGGTATTAACGGTTTCCAACTCGTCATCTCGAGGGCACAGAGCCGCAGATCAATCCGAAGTCAATCCCATGACGCTGCGGACGTCGCGCATCGTCTCGTGTGCCAGTTTTCTCGCGCGCTCGCAGCCATCGGCGACGATGCTATTGAGCAGCAATGGATCCTTCACGTAGGGCTCGACTCGAGCGCGCATCGGTTTCTGCTCTTCCAGGATAGCGTCGATCACCGGCTGCTTGCATTCCAAACAGCCGATACCGGCGCTACGGCAACCTTGCAGCACCCATTGCTTGCGCGGCTCGTCCGAATACACCAAGTGCAATTGCCACACGGGACATCTCTCCGGTTCACCCGGGTCCGTGCGGCGCACGCGTGCCGGGTCGGTCGGCATGGTACGGATTTTCTTCATGACCGAATCCGGCGCTTCACGCAGACCAATCGTGTTGTTATAGGACTTCGACATCTTCTGGCCATCGGTGCCGGGCATCCGCGATGCCTCGGTCAGCAGCGCTTCTGGCTCGGTGAGGATGATGCGACCGCCGCCTTCGAGGTACCCGAACAAGCGCTCGCGATCTCCAAGGCTCAAGTTCTGCGCTTCGTCAAGCAAGGCGCGTGCCGAGGATAGCGCCGCGCTATCGCCTTGCTCGAGGTAGCGCGTGCGCAAATCCCGGTATACGCGCGCGCGGCGGCTGCCAAGCTTCTTGACCGCCTCCACCGCCCTCTCCTCGAAACCGGGCGGTTTGCCGAACAAATGATTGAAACGCCGCGCAATTTCGCGCGTGAACTCAACGTGCGGAACCTGGTCTTCGCCCACCGGCACCATGTTGGCACGATAGATCAGGATGTCGGCGCTTTGCAGCAGCGGATAGCCCAAAAAGCCGTAGGTCGAGAGATCTTTGTCCGAGAGCTTCTCCTGCTGCTCCTTGTAGGTGGGTACGCGCTCGAGCCAACCGAGCGGCGTAATCATCGACAGGAGCAGGTGCAACTCGGCATGCTCGGGCACCTGCGACTGGACGAACAGCACCGCCTGGGCTGGATCGACGCCGGCGGCGATCCAGTCGATCAGCATCTCGCGCGTGTTGTGTTCGATGCTGGCCGGGGTGTCGTAATGCGTCGTGAGCGCGTGCCAGTCGGCTACGAAGAACAAGCATTGGTATTCGTGCTGAAGCTTGATCCAGTTCTTCAGTACGCCGTGATAGTGCCCGAGGTGCAGGTTTCCGGTCGGGCGCATGCCGGACAGCACCCGGTTAGCGAACATCATGCGAATCTAACCTCTTCGGTGACAGAATTCTCCACGTGCCTGCCGCTCATGCGACCAAAGGCAATCCCAGGCGCTCGAGCGGGCCCTTGCCTTTACGCAGCACAACCGGCACGCGGTCAGTCAGGTCGACCACCGTGCTCGGCTCCATGCCGCGCGGTCCCGCATCGAGAATCAAGTCGATGCGCTCCGCCATGCGCAGCCGAATCTCGTCTGCATCGTGCATGGGATGGTCGTCGCCAGGGAGCTTGAGCGTCGTGCTAAGCAATGGCTCCGTAAGCTCGGCGATCAGCGCCAGCGCGACCGCATAGGTGGTCAGGCGCACACCGATTGCCTTCTTGCGCGGGTGTTGCAGGCGCCTCGGAACCTCCCTGGTCGCGGGCAGTATGAAGACGAAATCGCCTGTCCCAGCCCGCTTTATCATACGAAACGTGACATCGTCCATGCGCGCGTACAGAGCCGCCTGCCCAATACCTGAACATACCAGGGTCAACGGATGCTCCGCACCGAGCGCCCGGATCGCGCGCATGCGATCCGCTGCGCTCTTGTCGCCGATGCGGCAGCCCAGCGCATACGTCGTATCGGTGGGGTACGCAATTACACCACCCGAGCGTACACAGTCGGCGGCGCGGCGGATCAGTCGAGGCTGCGGATCGGCGGGATGGATCGACAACGCCCGGGTCACCACCCACGCTCCTGGCCGGCTCGAAGTGCGCTCTACGCGCTCGCGCGCAAGCGACTCTGCGCCGGCACGTGCTGCGAGAGGAACTCCATCTGGTCGACCAGAATACGCCGGTTGGTCAGTATCAGATACTCCGCGCGGTTAGGAACGTAAGGCGCATACAGCAACTCCATCCCGGACTGCTCGGGGGTCCGATCGCTCTTGCGCTCGTTGCACGAGCGGCACGCAGTCACCACGTTCATCCAAGTGTCGCGCCCGCCACGCGAAAACGGGGTGATGTGGTCGCGCGTGAGCCGCGTGGAGCTGAATATGCCGCCACAATACGCGCACAAGTGTCTGTCGCGGTGGAACAGTTCGCGATTGCTCAACGGCGGAACATTGTTGAACGAACGAATCGCCATCGCCTTGCCCTTGATCGCGATGATGCTCGACGCCGTGATGTGCGAGCGTTCACCCGAGACGCGCGATAGTCCGCCGTAGATCGTGAATGCCGTGGCGCCGAGCGACCAGGCGATGCGTTCCTTGGCGTAGTAGTAACAGGCGTGTTGCCAGGTGATCCAGCGGTGCGGAATGCCGTGCATGTCGAGCGTCAGAATCAACGGAAAGTTGGCCGGATTCTGCGTCCCACGCACAGGAGCACTGGACTGGATCATCACGCCCTTGGCAGCATTGCGAAGCGATCGCCGGCGAACCCGCTGCACCTTTCAATCTCTGTCGGCCTCGCCGCGGACGCCATTGTCGCTGCGGACGTGTACGGAAATCAATAGCTTGTGGACTGCGCTCGGCATGAGGCGGCGTCTGCGCGGCACGAAAACGGGTGTCCGCCGAGACGGCAAGTCCGCGCCCGGGCACGCCCCTCACGCTGACCGCTTCGCTCGCGCATCGACACCAAACGCTTGGTACAACGCACCGGCCGTGCCTATAATTCCCTTCTTTCAGGTATCTTTCGAGTTCAATCCCACACGTGCGACTGCGTTCCATCGGTTTTTTCCCGCGCCATCGGCAACCGCGGTCGCTTGGAGCATGACCGCGAACACCGCCACCGCCCCCCAGAGCACTCCTACCACCTTCAACGCGCTTGGACTCCTCCCGGAGTTGCTGCGCGCCGTCGCCGAGCAAGGTTATACCGAGCCCACCCCCATCCAGCGCCAGGCGATTCCGGCCGTACTGGCTCGGCGCGACATCATGGGCAGCGCCCAAACCGGAACCGGCAAGACAGCCAGTTTCGCGCTGCCCATCCTGCAATTGCTGGCGCCGCATGCGAATACCAGCCCTTCGCCGGCACGACATCCAGCGCGCGCACTCGTGCTCACGCCGACGCGCGAACTCGCGGTGCAGGTCTTCGAAAGCTTCCAGGCCTACGGCAAGCACGTGCCGCTACGCAGCACCGTCGTCTACGGTGGCGTGGACATGGATCCCCAGATCCGCGCCCTGCATGGCGGCGTCGAGATCGTGGTCGCCACACCGGGCCGGTTGCTCGATCATGTCCGCAGTCGTACCGCGAACCTGAGTCGGGTCGAAATCCTGGTACTGGACGAGGCGGACCGCATGCTCGACATGGGCTTCCTGCCCGACATCAAGCGCATTCTCGCCACCATTCCGGCGCAGCGGCAGAATCTGCTGTTCTCGGCCACGTTCTCCGACGACATTCGCAAGCTGGCGGACGAGTTGCTCAACAAGCCGATTCTGATCGCGGTCGCGCCGCGCAACACGGCCGCCGAGACGGTGACCCACAAGGCGTACGGCGTCAGCGGCGAAGACAAGCGGCGTGCGCTCGCACATTTGGTGAGGTCGCGTGATTTGCGCCAGGTCCTGGTGTTCACGCGCACGCGCCTGGGCGCAAATCGGCTGGCGCGCGGGTTGGAGCGCGACGGCATCGACGCCACAGCCATTCACAGCAACCGTACCCAGGCAGAGCGGGAAAAAGCGCTCGCGGACTTCAAGAGCGGCGCCGTGCGCGTGCTGGTCGCGACCGATGTCGCCTCGCGCGGAATCGACATCGAAGAACTGCCGATCGTCGTCAACTACGAGCTGCCGTACTCTCCCGAGGACTACGTCCATCGCATCGGTCGCACGGGCCGCGCAGGCAGTAGCGGCGAAGCGATCTCTCTGGTGGAGCCGGAGGAGTACAAGCTGCTCGCCGATATCGAGCGGCTTCTGAAACGCAGCATCCCGCGCGAGGTGCTCGCATTCGGCGGTGCTGCACCTGGGCGGGGCGTGCACACCGAGACGCGTGCGCGTGCACACGAGCGCCATGGGCGTGATCAGCGCGGTGAACGGCGCGCATCGCCCGCTCACCCGCACCGCGTTGCGCCGGCATCCAAGGCGGTGGCCGACGACGGGTTCGATTTCAACAAGCCCTACGAGCCCGCCAATGACAGCACAGTCGCCAGCACGCGAAGCGCCGAGCCGCACCCGGGGCGTAAGCGTCGGCCCACTCGGGAGACGGCAGTCTTGCTGGGTGGTACGCGCTCCAAGTAGCATCGGCGAAACGACTGCGGCCGTGCCGCCTGGGTCGGATGGCCGGCGCCGAACGCGGTGATCGCGTCGCTCCCGGACGGACCGATGATGCTCATGGCGAGCGCCCCGGTGGCGAACGCATCGCGCGCCCCGATGAAATGGCTGCGCTTGCCGCACCGCGTCATGGAGTTCCAGTGCTCAGAATCCGGGGCTTGCGCAAATCGTTTGCCGGCGCCGCGTCGCAAGTGCTGTTCGATGACCTGGCACTCGATCTGGCTGCGGGCGAGTTCATTGCCATCGTAGGCGAGTCGGGCAGCGGCAAATCGACGCTTCTCAACCTTATCGCCGGACTCGATCAGACCGATGCCGGGTCGATTCGGATCGAGGACACCGAGATTGCCGGATTGTCGGCGGACGATCGTGCCGCGTTTCGCCGCCGCCATCTCGGCTTCGTGTTCCAGGCCTTCCACCTGCTTCCCTACCTGAGCGTCGCCGACAATGCCGCCTTGCCCTTGGTGCTGACCGGCGTCGCGGCGGCGGAACGCGCCGAGCGGGTCGAGGCCATGCTCGATCGAGTGGGACTCGGGCACCGCGCCCACTCCCCGCCGCACGAGCTCTCGGGCGGCGAGATGCAGCGGGTAGCGATCGCGCGCGCGCTGATCCACAAACCGCAACTCGTGCTCGCGGACGAGCCGACCGGCAACCTCGATGCCAAGCACGCTGCCGAAGTGCTGGCCCTGCTTCGCAGCCAGACCGACACAGTCGCGGCCGCATGCATACTCGTCACGCATTCGTCGTTCGCGGCGCGCACGGCCGATAGAGTCTATCGCCTGAGCGCCGCGGGACTCGAGCGGGTCGCGGGCTGATGCCGCTCGCCGCGTTCGTCGCACTCGCGCGCCATGTGATCGCAGGCGCCTGGTCGCAGAATCGCGGCCGCCTTGCGCTCACGGTCCTGGCCGTCGCGCTCGGGATCGCGCTCGCCTGCGCGGTTCATCTGATCAATTTCTCGGCTGCTTCCGAATTCACCGCGGCGGTGCGTAATCTCACCGGAGCCGCCGACCTGAGCGTGCGCGGGCCGCGCTCGGGATTCGATGAATTACTCTATCCACGCCTTGCACGCCGCACCGACGTGGCGGCGGTAAGCCCTGTGCTCGAGATCGACGCCAAGCTTGTCGCGCCCGTGGGCGTGCTGCGCATCCGCGGCATCGATCCATTGCGCGCGCTGGTCTTGCAGCCTGGTCTGCTGGGAGAAGCGCAGGCCCACCTGCTCGAACTGCTCGCGCCGAACAACGTCATGCTAAGCCTTGCCGCGGCGCGCTCACTCGGGGTCGTCCCGGGCGACGTGTTGCACGCGCAGTCGGGTTTGCGCACGGTCGACCTGCACGTGATCGCACTCTTGCCCTTGAACGATGCGACGCGCCAGCCCCTCGCCTTGATGGATATCGCGTCTGCGCAGTGGGCGTTCGATCGGCTCGGCACATTGACCGAACTGGGCGTGCGCCTGCGTCCCGGCGCCAATCTGCATCGCACGCTCGCGGCGATCAACGCCGATCTGAAGCCAGGAGTCGTCGCCGTCGAGGCGCAAGTAGCGGCCGAACAAGGCCTCGCTCTGTCGCGCGCCTATCGAGTCAACCTCGACATGCTGGCGCTGGTCTCCCTTTTCACCGGCGCGGTGCTGGTCTATTCAACCCAGGCCTTGTCGGTGCTGCGCAGGCGCACGCATTTCGCGCTGTTGCGTGCGCTCGGCCTGCCGGCGCGTACGCTAGTGGGATTGCTCGCGCTCGAGGCCGGGGTGGTGGGCGTCATTGGCACGCTTGTCGGACTCGTACTTGGCATCCTTGCCGCCCGACTCGCCATCGCGCACCTGGGCGGCGACCTCGGGGCGGGTTTTTTCGCCGGCCTGATTGCGCGTGCGCATTTCGATCCGATTGGACTTGCTGCGATCGCCCTGTGCGGCATCGCGGCAGCCGTGCTGGGCGGCCTGGCGCCGGCCTTGGAGGCCGCAGCGGCCGCACCGGGGCCGGCGCTTCGCAGCGGCAGCGAGCAGAAGGTGCATATCGACCGAGGGCGTTGGCTGCCGGCCACGGTACTGGCCGCACTGGCGGCGGTACTCGCCACCTTGCCACCCGTAGATGGCCTACCGCTATTCGGCTATGGCTCACTCGCGTGCTTGCTCGTCGCGGCGCTCGTGGCCATGCCGGTCTATACGCGCCTGGGGCTGCGCCACGTTGCGCTGCCACAGCGTCCCGCGGCCCGTCTCGCCTTGCAGCAACTGCGCGGCGCACCGCGCCACGCGAGCCTCAGTTTGGCGGGGGTCCTGGCCGCCATGAGCCTCACGGTCGCGATGGTCATCATGATCGCCTCGTTTCGCCAATCGCTCGATACCTGGCTGCACGCCGTCCTGCCTGCGGATCTGTACGCGCGTGCCGGGCGCGCTTCGAGCGCGTGGATCGACCCCGGCACCCAGGATCGTATGCGTGCGCTCGAGGGCGTAGCGCGAATCGCGTTTTCGCGCTTCGATTCGATCGTACTCGATGCACACCGTCCACCGGTCACCCTGATCGCGCGCGATCTCGATCCGCAGCGGCCTGACGCCTTGCAATGGGTTTCCCCACAACGCCTTCCGCTCGACGGGTCTGTGCCGATCTGGGTTTCCGAAGCGACGCGGGAACTGTTTGCGCTCGAACTCGGCGCGCGCGCGAATATCCCGGTGAGGGGCGCAACAGTCAGCGCAACAGTGGCTGGTATCTGGCGCGATTACGCGCACCAGGGCGGTGCGATTCTGATGCCGCGCGCGCAGTACCTTCGCGCCGGAGGCGACGCGAACGCGAACGAAGCGTGGATCTGGCTGCGGGCCGGTGTAGACCCGTCAACCGCGGCCGATACGCTGCGCACAACGCTCCGACTCGGTCCGCAGCTCGAACTACGCGAGCCGCGGTTACTGCGCGAACGCTCGCTCGCCGCGTTCGATCGCACCTTCGCTGTCACCTATGCATTGGAAGTGGTCGCCGTCGTTATCGGCCTATTCGGAATCAGCGTCGGAGCGAGCGCGCAGGCGTTGGCGCGCCGGCGCGAGCTGAGCATGCTGCACCATGTCGGGATGTCGCGCCGGCAGATCGGCCACATGCTCGCGATCGAAGGCGGTGTGCTCGGTGCGCTGGGCGCGTTCGCAGGGATCATCGTCGGTAGCGCAATGGGCGTCATCCTGGTTCATGTGATCAACCGTCAGTCGTTCCACTGGTCTATGGAGATTCACATGCCGTGGCTGCCGCTTGCGGCGCTGGCCGCGGTATTGAGCGTGTGCGCGGCGCTGACCGCGGGCATCAGCGTGCGCCGAGCGTTGGGCGACGACATCGTCGTTGCCGTAAGAGAAGACTGGTGATGCGGCGACGAGAGTGCTTGAAAACTGTCCTGAGCCTGATCGTACTGCCCGGCACAGTGCGAGCGGCGCAAAGCGGCTTCGCACCCGTAGTTCCCGGACGCGTCCTGCGCTTTCCCGAAGATGAAGGCAGTCATCCCGACTTCCGCACTGAATGGTGGTACGTGACCGGGTGGCTCGATGACGCCGGCGAGCCATTGGGCTTCCAGGTGACATTCTTTCGCGCACGCCCGCACCCGGCGAGCGGCAACCCGAGCCGATTCGATCCGCACGACATACTCATCGTGCATGCGGCGGTATCCGAGCGCGCCCACGGCAGGCTGAGGCTCGTGCAGCGCGCTGCACGTGCGGGTTTCGGTCTGGCGCAAGCCCTGACCGGCCGAGTCGCCGTACACATCGACGAGGCGTATCTTCGAGCTGGCGCAAATGGCTATGCAACACGCATCGAAGCAGACGACTTCAGTCTCGATCTTCAGCTCGATCCGACCCAACCGCCGCTGCTGCAGGGCGAGGGCGGGTTCAGCCGCAAGGGGCCGCGGCCCGAGTCGGCGAGCCACTACTACAGCCTGCCGCATCTGCGCGTCGGCGGCCAGGTACGCATCGAAGGCCGCACGCGCAATGTGCGCGGCTCGGCCTGGCTCGACCACGAGTGGGCGAGCGAGTACCTCGCAGCGCAGGCAGTCGGCTGGGACTGGATCGGGATCAACCTGCACGATGGCTCGGCGCTAATGGCGTTTCGCATGCGCACCCGCGACGGCGGAACGTTCTGGGCGGCGGCCACGCTGAGGACGGCGCGAGAGCGCCACACGTTCGCCCCGGGCGAAGTGGTCTGGACGCCAAAGCGGACATGGCGCAGCCCCCGCACCGGCGCAACTTATCCGGTGGCGATGGCGCTACGGATCGGCGATCTGCGAGTCGAGCTGGCACCGATGATGGACGATCAGGAGAACGATGCGCGCATCACCACCGGTGCAGTGTACTGGGAAGGCGCGGTGACGGCACTCATCGGCGGCCAACCGTCTGGGCGCGGCTACATGGAACTCACCGGGTACGCGGGCAAGCTCGAGCTGTAGCCCTTCCCTGTTCCTCCGGGAAGGACGCCATGATGCGCGCATCACGGCTTGCGCCCTGGAACCTGGCGTCTCTTCCCTCACCCCCAGCCCCAGGAACCTGCCCGCTGATGGGGGCAGGTTCCTGGGTAGCCGCCTGTTTCGGCCGAAACTGCATATGGACCTTGAACCGGGGTATTGTGGGCGTTGCGGAGTCTTGCC
>WYBJ01000217.1 GCA_011525945.1 Burkholderiaceae bacterium
GCAGAACTTCCTGCCCAAGGTGGGCTCGCCAATGGCCGCCCACGCGCGCGCCGATGTCCAGGAACATCTGTGGACCGTGGCGCTCGCACGAGTCCTCTTCGGCGCCAACGTTGGCATCCAGGCACCGCCAAATCTCGCCGCATCCTACTGGCGTCACCTGATCAACGCGGGCATCAGCGACTGGGGCGGAATCTCGCCAATCACGGCTGACTTCGTCAACCCCGAGGCCCCTTGGCCCAGCGTTGCGAAACTGTCCAAGGCGTGCGCCAGGCAAGGCAAGACACTCGTGCCGCGCTTGACGGTGTACCCGGCGTACGTGCGAGATGCCGAGCGCTGGCTGCCGCCGACAGTTCGCCCGGCAGTCCTGCGGGCGAGCGACTCGCACGCCCTTGCACGTGATGGCGCGTGGGTTTCCGGAGTGAGCACGCAGGCGGTCCTGCCTTCGACCAGCGGTGGTCCGGTCCCGCGCGACGTGGCCTCGACCCTTGAGTTGATCGGTCGCGGCGAGGCGCCGTCGGCGTCGCAGATCGCAACGCTGTTTGAGGCACGCGGCTCCGCTTTCGCAGCTGTGTGCAATGCAGCCGATGACCTCCGGCGCAAGGTCAACGGCGATTCCGTCGGCTATGTCGTTAATCGGAACATCAACTACACGAACATCTGTGAGTACAAGTGCAGCTTCTGCGCATTCTCAAAAGGCAAGACCCACGAGCAACTGCGTGGAAAGCCGTATCGCCTTGACCCCGCAGAGTTCCAACGACGCGTGGCGGAAGCCTGGTACCGTGGTGCGACGGAGGTTTGCCTGCAGGGCGGCATCCATCCGGACTACACAGGACACACCTACCTCGAATTCGTGCGCCTCGCCAAGGAAGCCGCACCTGGCATCCATGTGCACGCGTTCTCACCGCTCGAGATTTGGAGCGGTGCGCGCAGCCTGGGTTGGTCACTCGAGCGCTATCTGGGTGCCCTCAAGGAGGCCGGCCTTGGCTCCCTTCCCGGAACGGCCGCGGAAATCCTCGACGATGAGATTCGGGCGCTCCTGTGCCCAGACAAGCTCAATACAGACCAGTGGTTCGAGGTGATGGCCGCGGCCCACAAAGTAGGTTTCAAAAGCACTGCGACCATCATGTTCGGGCATGTCGAAGCGCCTATCCATTGGGCTCGGCACTTGCTCCGCCTGCGCGAGCACCAACGAGTGCACAACGGCTTCACAGAGTTCGTGCCTTTGCCCTTCGTGGCCAACGAGGCACCGATCTACCTCAAGGGACGCGCGCGGCAGGGTCCCACGTTGCGGGAGGCGATCTTGATGCACGCGGTTTCCCGACTCGTACTGCATCCGCTCTTTCACCATGTGCAGACGTCGTGGGTGAAGATGGGTCCCGACGGCGCGAAGCTCGCGCTCGCCGCTGGCGCGGATGACATTGGCGGAACGCTGATGAACGAGAGCATCACACGCGCCGCCGGCGCCACTCACGGGCAAGAGTTCTTGCCTGCCCGCATCTTGCTATTCGTTTCCGCCCTAGGACGCACCGGGCGGCAGCGCACCACTCTCTACGGGAACGCCTCGGAAGAGCGCGTGGCGGCGTCTCTGTCCGCGCCCCCGCTGCAAGAGCCGCCGACGCCCGGTCCGCGGCTCTTGGCAACGGCCCATCTCATCCACCCCATTCAAACGCCTTTCGAAGAGGTTGAGCAATGCAACACGTGAAGCAGTTCTACATTGACGGCAAATGGGTCGATCCTGTCGTTCCGGCGACTATCGACGTCATCAATCCGGCGACCGAGAAGGTACTTACGTCGATCGCTGCCGGCAGTGCAGCAGACGTCGACCGCGCCGTCGCCGCGGCCAAGCGAGCCTTCGGACGCTTCTCGCGGACGACGGTGCGCGAGCGAGTGGAACTGCTTCAATCAATCCTTGAGCAGTACAAGAGGCACTACAAGGACATCGCCGACGTTCTCACCGATGAGATGGGCGCACCGGTCCAGCTCGCGCAGGGGGCCCAGGCCTGGATCGGGCAGGCGCACTTCGAGGAGATCTTGCGCGTGCTTGAGACCTTCGTGTTCGAGTACCAGAGGGGCAAGATGCGCGTGGCCATGGAGCCTGTTGGTGTGGTCGGCATGATCACGCCCTGGAATTGGCCGCTCAATCAAATCGCATGCAAGGTCGCTCCGGCGATTGCTGCAGGCTGCACTATGGTGCTTAAGCCGAGCGAGGTGGCGCCCCTCAACGCGATCATCTTCGCGGAGGTCATGCACGCTGCCGGTGTACCCGCCGGCGTCTTCAACCTCGTGAACGGGGATGGGGTGTCGGTTGGTGCGCCGCTCTCGCAACACCCGGACGTCGACATGATCTCGTTCACCGGGTCCACGAGAGCCGGTGTGCTGGTCGCAAAGGCTGCCGCCGACTCGGTCAAGCGCGTCAGCCAAGAATTGGGCGGCAAGACGGCGAACATCCTGCTGCCTGATGCTGACTTCGCCGGAGCTGTCGCCCACGGCGCCGCTACCTGTTTCGGGAACAGTGGACAGACATGCAATGCGCCCACGCGCATGTTGGTGCCCCGCGACCGGCAGGAAGAGGTCATTGCGCATGCCACGAAGACAGCCGCGACCTTCGTGCCTGGGAACCCCCGCGAGGCTAAGACAACGCTCGGACCGATCGCTTACCGTGCCCAATTCGAGAAGGTCC